>JBGTIG010000166.1:0-40889 GCA_041745755.1 Lysobacterales bacterium | reverse complement strand
CGCACGCTGGACCGGAAGACCCGCGCGGCGAAGGCGCGCCGGCCGGCGCCGCGATCGTCCTCAGCGTGCTGCCGACCTGACCTGGCGGAGCGCGCCGACGAACCGGCTCATGTCGTAGCGCTCGTCCTTCTCGACGGTGGCGTACAGTCCATCCACCCGGGCCTTGAGGGCGGTGGCATCCGCCGCCTCCAGCGCACCGGCGTTCTCGAAAGCGATCACTGCCGACTGCACGGCCATGCTCGCCTGCTCCGCAGCCGCGTAGTCACGGAACTCTCCCGCCTCCGCGTCCCGCACCAGGCTGTCGAGGATGGGCCCCAGACTGTCGGCGCCGAAGGGATGTGCAGCGACGGTGGGCAGCGTGGATCGAATGCTCTCGCGCAGGCTGCGCGCAGCGGCCGCCGTCGCGTCGCGGCTGCGCGTGGTGGCCTGGTGCAACTCGCGCACCTGCGTGCGCAGCCGGCTCGACGCGGCACGATCGACGACCCCGAGCACGTGACGGTACATCACCAGATTCGAGTCGTTGAGGCGCACGACGCCCGGCCCGAGACCCGTGCCCTGCCGGGGCGCCCAGCGCTTGCCGGACATCGGCCGATGACAGGCATGGCAGTCGAACAGGACCAGTTCCGGGAAAATGCCCTGGCTGTGACGGCCATCGAGCAGGATGTCCAGCAGGTTGCCGGCCGCAACGCCCTGGCCCACGCCCCAGTCGCGCAGGGAGTTGAAACTACCCTTGCGCTTTTCGTAGTCGGCATCGATGGTGTAGTGCGGATTCAGCCAGGTGAACGTGTCGAGCTCGAATGCCAGGCGAGGATGACCCGCACCCATGATGCGGTGCGTGATCATGCGTTCGGGTGTGCCCATGTGGCAACCGAGGCACAACTCGGCGCGCGCCACCGGGTCTTCGGTTGGATAAAGTCCCGCGGCAAGGTTCTCCGCATGCGAGACCTTGCTGTCGGCGTGCGACGCGATCCATTTTTCCGCACCGCCGTGACAGGTCTCGCAACCGATTCCGTCGTCGAACTGGAACTTCGCGCCACGCTTGTCGGCGGAGATGTTGTCCGCATGGCAATCCAGGCACACCTTCGCCTGCGTGGCGTCGCCGAGTCCGAGCTTGCGCGCGATCGACTGGCCCTCGGCGGTGGAAAGTGCCTGCAGCGCCTTGGTCGCGTGCGGATCGAACTGCTGCCACAACGCAAACTCGTTGCGCATGACTGTCGAATCCTTGAATTCCTTGTTGGACCCGTGGCAAACGCCGCTGGCGCAGCTGGCAACGCCGAGGTGACGATTCTGCTCTATGCGATCGAGCGCGGACTGCGCGCTTGCGGACATCGACATGACGAAGGCTGCAACCAGCACGAGTAGCGATCGACGGATCATGATGCTCGTTCTCCCCCGGGGAAAGCGGGCTCCAGCGATTGCCGGTCCCCTGTTCCGGCAGACCGATTATGCCACCGACTTCCTCGATCCTGCCAAAGAAGGTCTGATCAAGTCCTTCCTGGACTTGTCGGACCGCGGAACAACCGCTGGCGCGATCCATTCGCGGCGCTGCATCCCGCACCGCGGAATCCCTGAATTTGTTGAGAGGTTCCCCCGGGACACCCGAGCGTCACGTCGATTCAGCACTTGCGACGGGCTCCATGATCGACCACAGGGAGCTTCCCCCGCTGGCGCGCGCCACCGACTCCAGGCGCCTTGCATGCGCCTCCAGATCGCGCACCGGCGCCAGGAATCGGCGGAGCGGAAGCGCGGCCTCCGCGAAGCTCACGGCGCTGTCGGCGCGCGACGCGCGCGCCGACACTTCACCCAGTTGCAGCGCGCCCTGCCCCGCCGTCATCGAAAGATAGACGTCGGCCAGCAATCGCGCGTCGAGCAGCGCACCGTGCAGCTCGCGCATGCTGTTGTCGATGCCAAGCCGCTTGCAGAGCGCGTCGAGCGAATTCCGTTGTCCCGGCCATTGGCGCCTGGCCAGCGCCAGCGTGTCGAAGACCTGACAGTCGTCGCCCGAGCAGCGGAAAGGCAGACCGGCGAGATCGAGCTCGAGGTCGAGGAACCTCACATCGAACGCCGCATTGTGAATGACGAGTTCGGCCCCCCGCACGAACTCCACGAACTCGAGCGCGAGCTGCGGGAAGCGCGGCTTGTCCAGCAGGAACTCGTCGCGGATGCCGTGCTTCGCCAGTGCGCCGGGGTCGCTGCGGCGATCGGGGTTGAAGAAGTGATGGAACACGCGTCCGGTGTGTCGCCTATCGACCAGCTCGATGCATCCGATCTCCACGATGCGATCACCCCGGTCACAATCGAGTCCGGTGGTTTCGGTGTCGAGCACGACCTGGCGGATCATCCGCGGCCCCTGGGCGACATCGAACCGATCGCGGCACGCGCCGCGGCGTCCACGAGTTCGTTTTCCGCAATGCCGGTGTGGCCGCGCACCCATCGCCACTCGATGCGGTGCCTCGATGCGGCAGCTTCCAGCCGTTGCCAGAGATCGACGTTCTTGACCGCGCCTCTACCGCTGGTACGCCAGCCGTTGCGTTTCCAGCCCGGGAGCCATCGCGTGATGCCATCCATCACGTAGCGCGAGTCGGTGGTGAGCACGACGCTCGCGTCGCGCTGCAGCGCTTCCAGCGCGCCGATCGCGGCCATGAGTTCCATGCGGTTGTTGGTCGTCGCGGGCTCCGCTCCGACGAGGGTGCGCTCGCGACCGCGCCAGCGCAGCAGCGCCGCCCAGCCACCCGGCCCCGGGTTGCCCGAACAGGCTCCGTCGGTAAAGATCTCGACCGTGTCATCCTGCACCCGGGTCACGCCGAGCGTCGCAACGAGGCTGCGGCGCGGGTGGCGAGCGAGAATTCCCGCGTTGCACCGGCGTGCACGCGACCCCGGAAGGGAATGATCGCAGCGCCGCTTCTGGATGCACGCAATGCGTAGGCCATGCCGAATCGGTCGAACAGCCCGGGTGCGCCCGGCCACGCCGGCCCCACGCGCTCCACGCGCAGCACATCGAGACCCTGCGCCTGCAGTGAGCGTGCCCAGGACTGCGGAGTCCGTACACGCAGGGAAAGTTCGCCCTGGATCTGACGCTGCCACATCGACCAGGGATGAAATCCGAACACCAGCAGCACCCCGGCCGGCTTCAGCAGTTCGGCGCACTGGCAAAGCAGATCGTCACCGTCGATCGAAACCTCGTGCGCGTGCTGCACCACCACGTGCGATGCGGAACCGGGCACGAACGGCAGCGCGTCACCGCTGCCGCGCGCATCGCCGCTGAAGTTTCCGTCGGCGCCCATGATGAAACTGGCTTGCAGCGCTCCCGGAGGCGCCTCGCCGGGGGTCGTTGCAATGCCGATCCACAGCAGGCGGTCGCCCGCAGCGAGCGGCGCCGTGCGACGCAGCCAGGTCGCTTCGATTTCCGTCAGTTCGGCGAGTCGCTGTCGCGCGGTGTCATCGACGTGCATCGAAGTCTCGGTTGGGGATCCGGCGGTGCTCGAACACTGGCGCAGGGCGCCGCTGGTCATTGTGATACAAAGCCCGCGGCGGGAACATCCGGGCGTCAAGGCCAGCAGCGCTGACGCGGTGGAAATCCGCGGCGGCAACCATCCATCCGGAGGCTCGATCCGATTGCGACTGCGCCCGATCCCCGCGCTGCAGGACAACTACATCTGGATGCTGGACCAGGGATCCGACGCCATCATCGTCGACCCGGGTGCGGCCAAGCCTGCGCTCGACACGCTCACCCGCGACCAACTCAACCTGTCGGCGATCCTGCTGACGCATCATCATGCGGATCATGTCGGCGGCGTCGCCGCGATCCTGCGCGAGCACCCCTCGGCGCGCGTGTTCGCCCCGCACGATGCGCGCATCCGCGATCCGGCGGAACGGGTTGGCGAGGGAGACAGGATCCGGATCGATGACCTGCGGGTCGAGTTCGATGTGCTGGAGATTCCGGGCCACACGACATCGCACATCGCGTTCGCCGGTGCGGGCCTCCTGTTCTGCGGCGACACGCTGTTTTCGCTCGGATGCGGCAGGATGTTCGAGGGCACACCGGCGCAGTTTCAGCATTCCCTCTCGCGTCTCGCGGCGCTTCCGGGCGACACCCGCGTCTGCTGCGGCCACGAATACACCGTCGCCAATGCGAGGTTCGCGAGGTCGCTGGACGCAGACAACGGCGCGCTCACCGAGCGCGAACGTCAGGCCGACGAATTGCGCGCCGCAGGCTTGCCTACGGTCCCGTCGACCCTCGAGGCCGAGCGCGCGACGAACCCGTTCCTGAGGTTGTCGAATGCCGCCGTCCTGTCGGCGCTGCAACGCCGTCACGGCGTCTTGCCGCTGGACGCAACTGAGGCGTTCATGTGGCTGCGGGCGTGGAAGGACGCGTTCCGGGCAACCGATCCATGAGGCCGGTTCGCTGGCTGGCACTGGCCGGTTCCCTCGTGCTCTTGTCAGCCTGTCAGAGCCTGCCGGATCGCGAGCAGCCTTCGCCTGCGCGCGCGGACGCCCCTGCGGGCAGTCCCGGGGCCGGCGAACACATCGCGCCTGCGGTTGCCACCGAAGGCTCGTCGCGAAGGAAGCGGTCGGGGCGCTCGCGCAGGCCTGCCGCAGCAAGCGCCGTGCCCGATGCCGCGGATGTCGATGTCTCGCCTGATCTATGGAGCCGGCTTCGCGCCGGTTTCCGCTTCGCCGACTGCGAGCACGAGTCCTCGATGCGCGCATCGCTCCGGGGTTTCACCGCGCATCCGGTTGCCTTCGAGTCCATGATGCGCCGAGCGGTCCCGCACCTCGACTATGTCGCGCACCGGCTGGAACGCGCGGGACTCCCGCTCGAGTTCGCGCTGCTGCCCATGGTGGAAAGCCGCTATCAGTGGGCAGCGCTTCGGCCTGGCACGCCCAGACCCGCGGGTCCGTGGCAGCTCGCTCCGGGTACCGCGAGGGCCGCGGGCATCAAGGTCGCCGCAACGCTCGATCAACGCTTCGATCTGGTTGCCTCGACCGATGCCGCGATCCGCCTGCTCGAATCGCTGCATCGCCAGTTCGAGGACTGGACTCTCGTCAATCTCGCTTTCAATGCAGGAGACGGGCGCGTCCGCGGCGCCCTGCGTCGGTCTGGCGGCTGGCAAGGCGATGCATACGCGTTGCCGCTGAGTCCGATTACCAGAGCGCATTATTCCCGATTGCGCGCGCTGGTCTGCATCTGCAAGGACCCCGACAGATACGGCATGGCGTTGCCGCCCGCGAGTTCGGCGCCGCAGCGCGTGGAGGTATCCACGACCGCGATCGCGGCCAGCGAAGCGGGCGCATCGGCGGCGACCTCGAGCGTCGCATCGCCGCAGTTCCACCGCGTGGTTTCCGGAGATTCCCTCTGGAGGATCGCGCGCCGCTACGGCATTGCGATGCTCGACCTCAAGCGCTGGAACGCAGTCGGCACGGGTTCGATCCTGCGACCGGGTCAGATGCTCCGGCTCCGGGCTCCCTGACCCAGGTCGACACCAGTCCATCCGGGCGAGGCCGGAAGTCGCTTGTCAGACCGCGCCGGCTTCGGCGCGTCTCCCCTTCGCTACACTTTGCGCTTCCTGTCGAACCGGAACGCCCATGGGTTTTCTCGAAGGCAAGCGCGCGCTCATCGTGGGAATCGCCAGCTCGCGCTCGATCGCCAGCGGTATTGCCGAAGCCATGCATCGCGAGGGCGCGGAACTGGCATTCACGTACCAGAACGAGCGCCTGCGATCGCGCGTCGAAGACGCCGCGAAATCCGCAGGTTCGGCGATCGTCCTGCCCCTGGACGTGGGCGACGATACCCAGATCGGCAATGTGTTCGACGCGCTCGGAAAGCGTTGGGACGGGCTGGACATCCTCGTGCATTCCGTTGGATTCGCGCCGCGGGAGGCACTCCAGGGCGAATTCCTGGAGGGGCTCACGCGCGAATCCTTCGCGGTCGCGCACGACATCTCGAGCTACAGCCTCGCGGCACTGGCAAAGGCCGCGCGCCCGCTCATGCGGGACCGCAAGGGCGCGATCCTCACGCTGTCGTATCTCGGTGCCGAACGCGCCATGGCGAACTACAACGTCATGGGCCTCGCCAAGGCCAGTCTCGAGGCCAACGTGCGTTACCTTGCCTACAACCTCGGACCGGAGGGAACCCGGGTCAACGCGATCTCGGCCGGACCGATCAAGACGCTGGCGGCCAGTGGCGTCGGCAACTTCAGGCGAATGCTCGAACACTTCGAAGCGACCGCACCGTTGCGGCGCTCGGTGTCCATCGAGGAAGTCGGCAACGTCGCCGCGTTCCTGTGTTCGGATCTGGCTTCGGGCGTGACCGGCGAGATCACATACGTGGACGCGGGCTTCAGCACGGTTTCCTGAAAACCCCGAGGCGCGGCAGCCGCGGTGGAATTCCGCGGGAACCAGCGGTCATCGCGACGGCGATGAAATCGGTGGCCTACGGCGTATTGCAGCCGTCCATCACGAACTGCACTTTCCCGCGATAGGCCGCGGACGGGTCGGCGCGACTTCAGGGAAGGTCCGGTCTACAACCGATCCTCGGCGACCACGACCTCCGATCGCTTGCGCAGAGACTCCACGAACGCACGGGTCTCGCTCACCGCAAGCGCCGCGCGCATCAATGTCTTCGCCTGTTCGCGTGCCGCCTTGTCCGCCTTGGCCGGGTCGCCGTCGATGACGCGAGTGACTTCCGCCAGCGCATATCGGCCCTGCGGCAAAGTGAGCAGCGCGCGCTTGGGTTCGTCGCCGCGCGTTCGCGGCAGCTTGAACAGCGCCTCGACGATGGCCGCGTCATGGTTGAGTGCCTTCCTCGACACTCCGGGCGCGTCGATCACGGGCACGCCTGCCTTCTTCGCCAACGCGTCGAGGGTTGCGCCAGTTTTCAACTGGCGTTCCAGCGCCAGGGCTCGCTGGCGCACGTCCTCGTTCGCCTGCGCGCGCTGCACGCGAATCGTGACCTCTGCAGCCACGTCCTTGAGCGGTCGCAGCACACGAGGCTTGTGCTCCGCCATCTTGACCAGCGCCAGTCGATTCGGTCCGATGTCGATCGGATCGCTGACGTTGCCTTCAACCAGCAGCGCGTCGGAGAACGCCGCTTCGACGACCTTGGGATTGCTCGCGACGCCGGGTCCCCCGGCACGGCTGAACAAGGGCGTGCGTTCGACCTTGAGCTTGAGCACATCGGCTGCGGCATCGAGCGACGTCGGGTCGGCGTACACCTGATCGATGAGCTCGCTCGACTGATCGGCGAAAACACGCTCGCGTTCGGAATCCAGCAGATCGGTTGCGAGTTCGTCCTGCACTTCCTCGAAAGTCTTGGTGGAACCTGGCCTGACTTCACGCAACTGTATGAGGTGAAAGCCTTCGCTGCCGCGCACGGGTGCGGAAATCGGATTGGCGCCGGCGTCGAGCGCGAACAGCGCGCTCTCGAACGCCGGGTCGGTCACGCCTTTCTCGAGCCATCCGAGGTCTCCGCCGGCAGCACGCGATCCCGAGTCGTCGGACTCCGCGCTGGCGACATCGGCGAACGGTTTGCCCGCGCGTATCTCCGCCAGCAGCCTCGCGGCCTTGTCGGCCGCGGCCTTCTGCGCAGCCGCGTCGGCGCCCTCCGGAACGGCGACGAGAATGTGCGAAGCGAGCCGTTGCTCCTCCTCAACGAAGTTCGCCTGCTGTTCCTGGTATCGGGCACGCAGCGTCGATTCGTCGGGAGTGGTGTCTATGTCGAGATCGGCGGCGTCGAGAATTACGTAATCGAGCGAGACCTGTTCCTCGCTCATGAACTCCGAGGGGTGGTCGCGATAGTACTTGGCGATCGCAGCCGCGTCCGGCGGGCTGGCGTCGGCTGGCGGCACCAGAAAGTAGCGCGCATTGCGCGTCTGCCCTTCGAGTGCGAGATATCGATCCACTTCACGTTCACTGATCGCTGCCGTGGCTTCCAGCTGGCGGGGAATCTCGCGCATGGTCAGGTCGCGCCGCATCAGTTCCTGGAAACCCTGGGGAGACATCTGTTGCGACTGCAGCAGCGCCTGGTACTGCACGGGATCGAACTTTCCTTCACGCTGGAAGGATTCGATGTCCTCGATCTCCCGGCGGAGCCGCGCGTCCGAGATCTCCGCACCGGCGTCGCGGGCGGCCTGGAACAGCAGTTCCTCTTCCACCATCCGGTCCAGCAGCGCGCGCTTGCGGGTCGGTTCGTCGAACACCGCGGGATCGAACGAGGTGCCGAGCTGCGCCTGCGCGCGCGACCGCTCGTCCGAAAGCCGGCTGCGGAAGTCGTCGGGGCCGATCTCCTCTTCGCCGACCTTCGCGACATACGTGTTGCCGCCGCCGGTAAAGTAATCGCTGACACCGAACATGCTGAGGGCGATGATCACCGCACCCAGTACGAGGATCGCGAACACTCCGGTGGTCTTGTCTCTCAACGCTTGCAGCATCTGATCACCTCTGCGGCGAAGCGCCGCCATCGAGCGCACCGCCGAATCTACCCCGTTCGATGGGCGGTGCCGCGAACTGGAGCGCCGGAAAAAAACAAGGGCGCCTGCGGCGCCCTTGCTGATTGGCGGAGTGGACGGGACTCGAACCCGCGACCTCCGGCGTGACAGGCCAGCATTCTAACCAACTGAACTACCACTCCACGAAACTGGTGGGTGCTGAGGGTTTCGAACCCCCGACCCTCGCCTTGTAAGGGCGACGCTCTACCGCTGAGCTAAGCACCCGTACAACACGGACTGCGGTTCAGCACCCGGGTGCGGATTGCGCAGCGCAACCAAGTCAATCAGTTTAACGCGTCCTTCAAGGCCTTTCCAGCCTTGAAGGCGGGCACCTTGGAAGCCTGGATCTTGATCGTGGCGCCGGTCTGGGGGTTGCGGCCCAGGCGGGCGGCGCGCTTGCGCACTGTAAAAGTACCAAAGCCGACCAGCGTAACGTCATTGCCGCTCTTGAGCGTCTTGCGAATGACCGTGATGACTGCTTCGAGCGCCTTGCCGGCGTCGGCCTTGGTGAGGTCCGCTGCATCCGAGATGGCGGTGATGAAATCGGCTTTGTTCATGGAGTCACTCCCTCAAAGGTTTTGCGGACGGCTCGAAATTCGGGCCGCGGCGGTCATATGGATCCGGCGGATTCGGTTGCTTCGACACTCCGCGCCCAAGCTGTGCCCGAACTGCGCGTGCGCGTGGCGGAGCATGCGTTATACCAGCGGCATTTGGCACGTGCAAACGTTGCCAGCCGGCGCAAACGCAATTGCGACGCCGCGGTCGGCAACGGGCTTGGGGGACCTGTCAACGCGTGGATCGGCGGTGAATGCGAGGGTCAGTGCGGCCTCGTTCCACGATCCTTCGCCGGACGTCGGGTACGTTCCGTCTTCTCCACCACCACCTTGGCAGCGACGGATTCGACCGGTTCGCCAGGACGCGCGAGCGGTTCGGCCATGGCGAGGTCGAGCACCTGGTCGATCCACTTGACGGGATGAATCTCTAGCGATCCCTTGATGTTGTCCGGAATTTCGACCAGATCCTTGGCGTTGTCGTGGGGAATGATGATGCGCTTGAGGCCACCGCGGTGGGCCGCGAGCAGCTTTTCCTTGAGACCGCCAATCGGCAGCACGCGTCCACGCAGCGTGATCTCTCCGGTCATGGCGACGTCGGCGCGAACGGGAATGCGGGTCAAGGCGGACACCAGTGCGGTGCACATCGCGATGCCGGCGCTCGGCCCATCCTTGGGCGTCGCTCCCTCCGGCACGTGGACGTGGACATCGATGTTCTGGTGGAAGTCCCGGTCGATTCCGAAACGTTCCGCGCGCGCCCGAACCACGGACATGGCGGCCTGTATTGATTCCCGCATCACTTCGCCGAGCTTGCCCGTGAACTGGGTCTTGCCCTTGCCCGGTACCACGCTGGCTTCGATGCTGAGCAACTCGCCGCCGACCTGCGTCCAGGCAAGTCCGGTCACCACGCCGATTTCGTTCTGCTCCTCTGCGCGGCCGAAGTCGTGGCGACGGACGCCGAGATAATCGGAGAGGTTGCTCTCGCTCACCACGAGCGTCTTGATGGCGGCAGCGCGCGACGCCGCCGCTTTCGCAGCCGCCGCCGCGGTCGCTCTAGCCTTCGCCTTTGCCTTGGCGTTCCGGGCGACGCCGCGGGCGTTCTTGCCCGGCTTCTTCGCGGCCGCCAGGGTGAGCTGCTTCACGGACTTGCGGCAGATCTTGGCGATCTCGCGCTCCATGTTGCGCACGCCCGACTCGCGCGTGTAGTAACGCACGATGTCGCGCAGGGCGCTCTCCTCTATCTGCAGTTCGCCTGGCTTGAGGCCATTGGCCTTCTGCTGCTTGGGAACGAGATAGCGCTCGCCGATGTTTATTTTCTCGTCCTCGGTGTACCCGGGGATGCGGATGACTTCCATGCGATCGAGCAGCGGTCCCGGGATGTTGAGGGAATTCGCGGTGGCGATGAACATCACCTCCGACAGGTCGACGTCGACCTCGAGATAATGATCGTTGAAGGTGTGGTTCTGTTCGGGGTCCAGCACCTCCAGCATCGCCGAGGAGGGATCGCCACGGAAATCCATGCTCATCTTGTCGATCTCGTCGAGCATGAGCAAGGCATTGCGCGACCCGACCTTGGCAAGATTCTGGATCAGCCGTCCCGGCAACGAGCCGACGTAGGTTCGGCGATGGCCGCGAATCTCTGCCTCGTCGCGCACGCCCCCGAGCGATATGCGCGAGAACTTCCGGTTCGTCGCCTTCGCGATCGACTTGCCGAGCGACGTCTTGCCGACACCCGGTGGCCCGACGAGGCAGAGGATTGGACCCTTGAGCTTGCGCACGCGCTGCTGCACCGCCAGGTATTCGAGGATGCGCTCCTTCACCTTTTCCAGACCATAGTGATCGTGGTCGAGGACCTTTTCCGCGGCGAGCAGGTCGCGACGCACCTTCGTGCGCCGGCTCCACGGAACCTGCAGGAGCCAGTCGAGATAGTTGCGCACGACCGTCGCTTCGGCCGACATGGGCGGCATCTGCTTGAGCTTGTTGTGTTCGGCCCGCGCCTTGGCTTCCACCGCTTCCGGCATCTTCGCCGCGGTGATGCGCCTGGCGAGGTCTTCTATCTCGTTCGGTGCTTCTTCGAGGTCCCCCAGTTCCTTCTGGATCGCCTTCATCTGTTCGTTGAGGTAGTACTCGCGCTGGCTCTTTTCCATCTGCGACTTGACCCGACCGCGGATGCGCTTCTCGATCTGCTGCACGTCGATCTCTCCATCGACGAAGCCAATCAGCAGTTCGAGCCGTGCACCCACATCCTCGGCCTCGAGAACACGCTGCTTGTCGGCCACGCGTACGCCAAGGTGGGCGGCGACGGTATCGGCGACACGGACGGGATCTTCGAGACCTGAGAGCGTGGTCAGGAGCTCCGGCGGAATCTTGCGATTGAGCTTGACGTATTGCTCGAACAGGGAGACCAGGGACTTTGCGGCCGCCTCGGTCTCGCGCTGATCTAGCGGCGGGACGGCGGCCAGCACCGCGATGTCCGCCCGCGTCTCGCCCTCGGCTTCGATGAAGCGCTCGACGCGCGCGCGCGCCACGCCCTCGACCAGTACCTTGATCGTGCCATCCGGAAGGCGGAGCAACTGCAGCAGTGTCGCGACCGTGCCGAACGAGTACAGGTCTTCCGACTTGGGATCATCCACCTCGGGGCTGCGCTGGGCCACCAGCAGCACCTGCCGGTCCGCTGCCATCGCGGTCTCGAGCGCCTGCATCGATCGCGCACGTCCGACGAACAGCGGAATCACCATCGAGGGATAGACGACCACGTCCCGCAGGGGCAACACCGGCAATTGCACGAGGGCATCGGTGCGGGGGGGCGCGTCTTCAGTCATCGATCGGACTCCGGATAGGGGGTGCGCGACCAGAACTCGACCGCAGTCCCTGCCAGATGAGGGCCCGCCGCATGATTGCAAGCGAAGGGGCGCGCCGCGCGGCGGCAACCTGCATTCGGGGGATACGCAGCGCGAGTGGACTCGAGCCCGGAGATCGGGACCGGATCTTCCGGAGCCGCGATCCCCGACCGTGGACTCACCGGACGCGAGGCCTTTCGCAGGCTATTCAGACGCTGCGCGGGCCGGCAGGGGCTGATCGTTGGTGTACATGAAGTACGGGTCGGCGCTGCCGTTGATCACGGCATCGTCCACCACGACCTTGCCGACGTTCTCCTGCGAGGGCAGATCGAACATGGTCTCCAGCAGTACCTGTTCGATGATCGTGCGCAGGCCGCGCGCGCCGGTCTTGCGCAGGAGTGCCTTCTTCGCCACCGCGGACAGCGCCTCGGGCCGGAATTCCAGCTCGACATTCTCCATCTCGAACAGTTTCTTGAACTGCTTGGTGATGGCGTTCTTGGGCTCGGTGAGGATCTTCACCAACGCTTCCTCGTCGAGTTCCTCCAGTGTCGCAATCACAGGCAACCGACCCACGAACTCGGGGATCAGGCCGTACTTGATCAAGTCCTCGGGTTCGATCTGGGCGAGTGTGGTGCCGACGTTCACCTTGCGATCGCGCGAACGGATGTCCGCCGCAAAACCGATGCTGGTGGACTCCGAGCGCGCCTGGATGAGCTTTTCGAGGCCCGAGAAGGCGCCCCCGCAGATGAAAAGGATGTTCTTGGTCTCCACCTGCAGGAATTCCTGCTGCGGATGCTTGCGACCGCCCTGCGGCGGGACCGACGCGGTGGTGCCTTCGATCAGCTTGAGGAGCGCCTGCTGCACGCCCTCACCGGATACATCGCGGGTTATCGACGGGTTCTCGCTCTTGCGCGAAATCTTGTCGATCTCGTCGATGTAGACGATGCCGGTCTGCGCCTTCTCGACGTCGTAGTCGCATTTCTGCAGCAGCTTCTGGATGATGTTTTCGACGTCCTCGCCGACGTAGCCGGCCTCCGTCAGGGTCGTCGCATCGGCGATCGTGAAAGGCACGTTGAGCATGCGCGCCAGCGTCTCGGCCAGCAGCGTCTTGCCGGAGCCTGTCGGGCCGATCAGCAGGATATTCGACTTCGCGAGCTCGATATCGTCGTTGCGATTGCGGGACTCGAGGCGCTTGTAGTGGTTGTATACGGCGACGGCGAGCGTCTTCTTAGCCCGCGGCTGGCCGATCACGTACTGATCGAGGACATCCAGGATCTCGCGCGGCTTGGGCAGATGACTGCGCGCGCTGGCGGCCTTTTCCTCGAGTTCATCGCGGATGATGTCGTTGCAGAGCTCGACGCACTCATCGCAGATGAAGACACTCGGACCCGCAATGAGTTTGCGGACCTCGTGCTGGCTCTTGCCGCAGAACGAGCAGTACAGGATCTTGCCACCATCGCCAGATCTGCCGGGGCGTTCTTCGCTCATTGCCACCACCGTTTCATTGCCAGAGGCCCGAGACTACCCGCGCCGCGCGCGTACCGGCCGGAGCATAACATGGGGTACGAGCCGGGCTGTCCCGCCGCTGCGGCACGTGAAGACCCCGAGTCAAGCCGAACGCACGCTTTCGTCGGGACGCTTCTCGAGCACCGCATCGACCACGCCGTAATCGCGCGCGTCGAGGGCTCCCATGAACCGGTCGCGTTCGGTGTCGGTGGCGATTCGTTCCAGGCTCTGCCCGGTATGCCGGGCCATGATCTCGTTGAGCCTGGCTCGCGTCGCGAGGATCTCGCGCGCATGAATGTCGATATCGGTCGCCTGGCCCGAGATGCCGCCCGCCCAGGGCTGGTGGATCATGATGCGTGCATTCGGAAGCGAATAGCGCTTGCCCTTCGCGCCTGACGAAAGCAGCAACGCGCCCATGCTGGCTGCCTGTCCGACGCACATCGTGCTGACGTCCGACCGCAGGAACTGCATCGTGTCGTATATCGCAAGCCCGGCAGTCACCGAGCCACCGGGACTGTTGATGTAGAGATTGATGTCCTTGTCGGGATTCTCCGATTCGAGGAACAGGAACTGGGCGACCACCACATTGGCCATGAAATCATCGATCGGCCCCACGAGAAAGATCACACGCTCCTTGAGCAGCCGCGAATAGATGTCGTAGGCCCGCTCTCCGCGCGAAGTCTGCTCGACCACCATGGGCACGAGGTTGAGGTTCTGGATCATGGGGCGGACTCCGGTGGCGTGAGCTTCATGCAGTGCGGGCGAACTGGTGCGGATCAAGCAAGCGGGATCAGGCAGGCGCCTGCGGGCGCATCAACTCATCGAATGTCAGCGCTTCCTCGGTGGTGCTCGCGTGATCGGCGATCCAGTCGATTACCTGGTCCTCCAGCACCCGGTTGCGAAGCCCGCCAAGCATTTCCTGGTCACGGGCGTACAGTTCGATGACTTCCTGCGGATCCTCATAGGTCGAGGCGATCGACATCAGCATCTCCTGCACCCGCTGCGTGTCGAGCTGCACGTTGTTCTGCCGGGCAAGCTCGCTCAGCAGCACGAAAGCCTGCACCCGCTGCCTTGCCATCGGCCCCAGTTGCTCGACCGTGGGCAGCGAATCCTCCGAAACCTGATTCTGGCTGGCCTGCTGCCGTTGGGACTGGTGGATTGCCCGGGCCTCTGCGGCGACCATGGACTCGGGTACCTCGAGATCGGCGTGCGCCGCAAGGAGCTTTTCGATCGTCCGGCCCTTCAATCTCGCGCGCAGCGCGTTGCCGAGTTCGCGCTCGAGATTGGCACGGACATCCCGGCGAAACTGCGCAAGGCCACCGGATGTCACGCCAAAACCCGCCGCGAAACTCTCGTCGACCGCGGGCAACAGCGGTTCCTGCACGCGCACGACGCGAAACACGATGACCGCGGGCTTGCCCGCCATCGCGGTTTCCCGGAAGCTTTCGGGAAGCACGACATCGACACGGGCCTCCTCCCCGCCCCTCATTCCGATGAGCTTCGACTCGACTTCCGGAAACATCGCATTCGATCCGACCACCGTGCCTGCGCGCTCCTCTTCCTGGGCGGGGAATCTGGCGTTCGTCTGCTCGACGTGATACTCGAACATCGCAAGGTCGCCGGGCTGCGCCGCACGATCCGCCGTCCGCCATTCACGGCGCTGCAGGCGCAGCGTTTCGATCATGTTGTCGACGTCGGCTTCGCCCACCTCCGCCACGGGCCGCACGATCTGCAGCAAACCCACGTCGATGGGGTCGAGCTCGGGCATTACATCGAACGTCGCGGTGTACTCGATTTCCCCGTCCGCGCCCTTGCTGGTGGCGATTCGCGGCGGCATCGCTGGCCTGAGCTTCTGCTCGGCAACCGCTTGCTGGAAGGTCGAACCGATCACATCGCCCATGACTTCGTTCCGCACCTGCGCCCCGAAGCGCTGCTCGATGATCCTGGGGGGGATCTTGCCGGGACGGAAACCCTTCATGCGAACGGTGCGGCTCATGTCGCGCATGCGTTCCTTGATGCGCGATTCGACGCGCTCGGCCGGCAGTCGCACGGTGAGCTTGCGTTCGAGGTTGCTGGTGTTTTCGACAGAAACCTGCATTGCTGATCCTCTGGAAAAACGGGGCCCGCGCCCGCGGCTGGATGGTTAGCCCGGTATTGTTGCGCAGACTCGACCGGCGCGCGAATGTCGTCGGGGCGCGCCCGCCTGCGGGGTGCTTTGTGGAAGCGCGGGTTCGGATGCGAGTCGCGAATTTGGCAGATTGCCCGGTAGTGGGCGCGCTGGCCGCAGACGGCAAGCGATCGGAGCGCGCAGGCGGGAATGGGCTACTTGCCGGGCGGTGGGCGCGCTGGCCCCAGAGGGCAAGCGATCGGAGCGCGCAGACGGGAATGGGCTACTTGCCGGGCGGTGGGCGCGCTGGCGTTCAGGAGATTACATGGTGCGAAAGGCGGGACTCGAACCCGCACGGGGTTACCCGCTGGAACCTAAATCCAGTGCGTCTACCAGTTCCGCCACTTTCGCACATTGCGATGATACTGCGCCGTGCGAGAACCTGGCGCTTGACGAATTGGTGGGCCGTGTAGGATTCGAACCTACGACCTATTGATTAAGAGTCAACTGCTCTACCAACTGAGCTAACGGCCCGTGTTTGTGTCGAACATCGCACATCCTGTGCGAGTTCGACGACGGCGTTCGCGGTGCACGCCCGCGAACGCCTTGCGCCTGCGCAGCGCCTTCGGCGCTGCTCCGCGTGCGACCCATCCATGGGTCGCCTCCTGCGACATTTTTCCCGCACATCCTGTGCGAGTTCGACGACGGCGTTCGCGGTGCACGCCCGCGAACGCCTTGCGCCTCCGCAGCGCCTTCAGCGCCGCTTCGCGTGCGACCCATCCATGGGTCGCATTCACCGCAACCATCGCACGTCACAAGGTCAACCATCGCACATCCTGTGCGAAGTTGACGACGCGCGACATTTCCCTCGCACATCCGGTGCGCAGGTGACGCTGGATTGGGGTGGATGATGGGACTCGAACCCACGACAACCGGAATCACAATCCGGGACTCTAACCAGCTGAGCTACACCCACCAATACCGCCTGAACCCGAAATTGTAATTGAAGTCGGAGTCCGCGCGGTCCGCCTGCCCCGTCCGCATCCGGGCGGCGGGTGCAGATCGCACCGGATCAGACCCGACTGAGGTGGCGCGCCCGACAGGAATCGAACCTGCAACCGTCGGCTTAGAAGGCCGATGCTCTATCCGGTTGAGCTACAGGCGCGAGGACCGGGATTCTCGCACCGATCGCCTTGCGGCGTGCATGGGCCGGGCAGGAGGCCGATGTCGGGTTTTCCGGACTCGAACGACTTTTCCGATCGACGCCTGCACAGGTGATCTCATGGTCGGGGAGGAGGGATTCGAACCCACGACCCCCTGCTCCCAAAGCAGGTGCGCTACCAGACTGCGCTACACCCCGACGATCCCGGCAGCGCGCCGTGCCGCGCGTCGAAGGGGCGGCATGGTACGGCGCCGCGTCCCGCCGGGTCAATGCAGTCGCTGCAGTCCGTCACCGCCGCCGCTGCATCGACGACGCGTTCGCGCCTTGCGGCTGGCCTTCCCTCCGCGAAGGAGGGAAGGCATTCGCGAATCACACCGTGTTGCGCAATGCCGCGATGCGCTCGGTGAGCGGAGGATGCGTCATGAACAGACGCTTGAAGCCGCCCGCAACATGGCCCGAGATGCCGAACGCCGCGACCTCCTTCGGCAACGCCGTCTGATTGTGATTCACGGACAGGCGCTCGAGCGCCGCGATCATCTTCTCTCGCCCTGCCAGCGTGGCCCCGCCCGCGTCGGCGCGGAACTCGCGCCGACGCGAGAACCACATGACGATCATGGACGCGAAGATTCCGAAGATGACCTGCAACACCATGACCACGATGAAATAAGCGAAGCCGCCACCGCCCTCGCGACCACCGCGCAACGCGCTGTCGACGACGCCGCCGATGATGCGCGCCAGGAAGATCACGAACGTGTTGAGCACGCCCTGGATGAGCGTGAGCGTAATCATGTCGCCGTTCGCCACGTGGCTGATCTCGTGTCCGAGCACCGCCTCCGCCTCGTCGCGGCTCATGTTCGCGATCAGTCCGCTGCTGACGGCGACCAGCGCATTGTTGCGATTCATGCCGGTCGCGAACGCATTCACGTCGGGCGCGTCGTAGATCGCGACTTCGGGCATGCCGATACCGGCGGCTTCCGCCTGGCGGCGCACCGTGTCGAGGAGCCAGCGCTCTGTCTCGTTGCGCGGATCCGTGATCACTTGAGCGCCCGTCGAGCGCTTGGCCATCCACTTCGACAGCGCGAGCGATATGAACGAACCGCCCATGCCAAACACCCCGGCCATGAGCAGCAGCCCCCAGGTGCTGCCGAGATTGAATCCGAAGTAGGCCTGGGCGACCTGCAGCACCAGCCCGAGCAGCAGCAGTACCGCAAGGTTGGTTCCCACCAGCAACAGAACGCGCATCGATCGATACTCCTGGAATTGAACGCGGCACAAAAGGGCGCCTGACTGCCCTGAATCGGGTCCGCCTGACCATTTCTCAAGTCTACCCGCCCCCGATGACGCGGTGGCGTCCCCTCTCCGCATGGGACACCGAATACCATGGGCGGGTTCGCCCTCCCCATTGCCGCTGACGGCCAGCACCCGTGCCGGAACTCCGCTGCGCTGCCGCGTGCGCAAACCCTGTCCGGGCCGCGATACTGGCCCGCCCGGCAAACCCCCAATGCGCGCTGCGCCCGATCGAAGGAGAACTCCATGCAATCACGAGTCGCGCTGGTCACCGGTGGCACCGGTGGCATTGGCACCGCCATCTGCATATTCCTTGCGCAGGCGGGTCACCGCGTCGCCACCAACTATCGCGACGAGGACAAGGCGCGCGCGTGGCAGGCGAAGCTCAAGCGGGAAGGCGTCGATGTGGCCCTGGTCAAGGGCGACGTCGGCGACCCTGGACTTGCCGAAACCATGATCGCGGGTGTGGTCGATGCGGTCGGGCCCGTGGACATCCTGGTCAACAACGCAGGCATCACGCGCGACACGACGTTTCATCGCATGTCCCCGCACCAGTGGCAGGAGGTCATCAATACCAACCTCAATTCCTGCTTCAACGTCACCCGGCCCGTGATCGAGGGCATGCGCGAGCGCAAATGGGGGCGGGTGATCCAGATCAGTTCGATCAACGGCCAGAAGGGCCAGTACGGCCAGGCGAACTATGCCGCCGCGAAGGCCGGCATGCATGGATTCACCATTTCGCTGGCACAGGAGAATGCGAGATTCGGCGTGACCGTCAATACGGTTTCGCCCGGATACATCGGCACCGACATGGTGATGGCGGTACCCGAAGACGTACGCGCCAAGATCGTGGCGCAGATTCCGACTGGCCGGCTGGGTGAACCTGCCGAGATCGCCTACGCCGTGGGCTTCTTTGTCGATGAGCGCGCGGCGTGGATCACCGGCGCCAACCTGTCCGCCAACGGCGGCCACTACATGGGTTGGTAAAGCAGCCGCCAAGCAGATGCCCAAAGGCATCTGCTGGCTGCTTTACCAGGTGAGCCATGGATGGCGAACGGGACTACCCACCAAGGACGGTTGCTCGCCTCAACACCCCTCAGTGCGTGGAAGATGCCCAAAGGCATCTGCTGGGTGAGGCGGAAAGCGTCGCGCCACGGGCGCGGTCCGCCGAACGCCCAAGACAGGAAGTCTTGGGCCGGATGCGACTTGGCGAGCGCAGGATGCGCAGAGCCTAGTCGCCTCGGCAAGGTCCCTCCGCGATCCAGCGCTGCGAGGGCGCGACCCGCCGAACGCCCGCGCAGGGAGGTGTGGGCCGGACTCTTCCATGGAGCGGGACGCGGAATCGAAAAGCGCAGAGCCTAGTCGCCTCGGCAAGGTCACCCCGCGATCGAGCGCAGCGAAGATCGCGCGCGTCGCCGAACGACTAAAGCAGCGTGAGGCGGGGCTTTCGCGCGCCACTGCCGCGCGCCGCCTAACGCCCGCGCACGGAAGTGCGGACCGGTAACTCCCGAGGCAGTTTCCGCGGAGAAAGGTCTTCTGTTAGCGTGCACGAATGACCGCACCGCGTACCATCAAGAAGTATCCGAACCGGCGCCTCTACGACGCCGAAATATCGAGTTACATCACGCTCGAGGACGTTCGGCAGCTCGTGGTCGACAACGAGCCCTTCGTCGTCAAGGACGCCAAGACCGGCGAGGACCTTACACGCAGCGTGTTGCTGCAGATCATCTCCGAGCACGAAGAGCGCGGCACGCCGATGTTTTCGACGACCCTGCTGTCGCAGATCATCCGTTTCTACGGCGACTCGCTGCAGGGCCTCATGGGAACGTACCTCGAGCGATCGATGGACACGTTCCTGTCCCAGCAGCAGCAGTTCCGCAGCCAGTTGAACGACATGCTGGGCAAGACGCCGTGGACGATGTTCAACGAACTGACGGATCGCAACCTGAAGATGTGGAAGACCATGCAGGATCAGTTCCTGTCGACCGCCGTGCCTCCAGGGGACGACAGCTCCGCCCCCAAGTAGCTCCCCGCGGGCCTTTTGGCCTGCGCGTTTGACACCCTCACCGCAGGACACCTACCATTCGCTGTTTGCTGCGACGCAGCATCCTTCCGGCGGGCGGTACGAATGACTCAACAGGCACGCGTCGCGATTGTGACGGGTGGAATCGGCGGACTCGGCTCCACCATGTGCAGGCATCTTGCGCAGGCCGGACGCCGCGTGGTCGCAGCCGATCTCGGCACCCGTTCGAATCGCATCGCCGAATTCCAGGAAGAGATCGCGGAGTTCGGCGACTCCATTACGTTCGAACCCGTGGACGTGACCGACGCCGATTCGTGCGCTGCGCTGGTGCAGCGCGTCACGGAAAAGCACGGCCCGGTCGACATCCTGGTGAACGCCGCCGGGATCACCCGCGACGCGACCCTCCGAAAGATGACGGCGTCCCAGTGGACCGACGTCCTCCGCGTCAACCTCGACTCCATTTTCACTTTGTCGAAACTGGTGATCGACGGCATGACCGATCGCGGTTTCGGCCGAATCGTCAACATATCGTCGGTGAACGGCCAGACTGGGCAGTTCGGCCAGACCAATTACTCGGCCGCCAAGGCCGGCATGCACGGATTCACCATGGCGCTGGCCCGCGAAGTGGCGCGCAAGGGCGTCACCGTCAACAGCGTGAGTCCGGGCTACTGCGAGACCGCGCTGGTGATGCAGGTGCCTGCCGACGTGCGCGAAAAGATCCTGTCGAACGTCCCGGTCGGACGACTCGGCCGACCGAGCGAGATTGCGCGCACCGTGGAGTTCCTGACCCACGACGACGCCGGCTTCATCACCGGCGCCAACATTCCAGTCAATGGCGGACTCTTCATCAGTTTCTGACTGACGGCCGCCACGGCCACCAGCCCTTGCCGGTGAGCGCATAGCGATCAGCCGCCCGTTCGAGCGGATTGCGCGCGGAAATACCGCCGCAGACGAAATACACCGGCAGGAATAGCGGACCCAGCAGCATGTACTGGAAGACGTGTGCGCGCTCGTGATCGACAAATCGCGGGACCCTTTCGGGGTCGCAGCCGGCCACCGGCGCATACAGCGCGCAGTCGCTGTCGAGGTTGCTGCCGGTGGACAGGACCGCGTTACCCAGGGTCAGCGCACCGCTTCGCGGCGACCACGACGACGGCCAGTCCTCGAACACGAGCATCCAGTCTGCGGGTCTCAGCCGGGCGCGCGCTCCACCCATCATGCCCGCGGCACCGACGACGATCCCGAGCAGGGTGTTCGGGGCGGTCCACATCACGCCGAGCAGCACCGCGATCCAGCGTGACGCGCGCCCTCCCCGTCGTTCGATCACTGACCCGCGCCGGTCAGGTGCGCGATGACAGCCACTCGTGGATCGCGCCCGGAACTTCGCGTTGGGCGCGCCCCGACACGTACAGGCCGATGTGCCCGCCCTTGAACGCCAGTTCGGAGTAGTCGTCGGTGCCGACGATGCCACGCATGGGGGTCGACGCGCTCGGCGGCACCAGGTGATCCTGCTCGGCGAAGATATTGAGCACCGGCATGGTGACGTTGCGCGGATCCACACGCTTGTCACCCACCATGGTGCCGCCACGCATCATGCGGTTCTCCTGGTAGAACTCCTTGTTGAACTGGCGAAAGGTCTCGCCTGCCTGGTCCGGGGAATCGAAGATCCATTTCTCCATGCGCAGGAAGTTCTCGACCTCGACCGGATCGTCGAGCACGTCGAGCAGCCCCACGTACTTCTGCAGGTTGAGACGGAAGGGCTTGAGGGAGAGGTACGAGGAATTCATGAGGTCGCCGGGAATGTTTCCCAGCGTATCGACTGCGAGGTCCACGTCGACGCCCTGCGTCCAGTTGGACAGCATGTTGTCGGGCGTGTGGAAGTCGACCGGCGTGACCATGGTGATCAGGTTCTGCACCTTCTCCGGATAGATTGACGCGAAACAGAGCGAGAACACGCCGCCCTGGCAGATGCCGAGAAGGTTGATCGCCTCCAGGTCATGATTCGCGCGCACCACGTCGATGCAACGGCGCATGTAACGGTTGATGTAGTCGTCCATCGCGAGAAAGCGGTCGGCGGCGTCCGGATAGCCCCAATCGATCAGGTATACGTCCTCGCCCTGCTCCAGCAGGTTGCGCACGATCGAGCGGTCTTCCTGCAGGTCGATCATGTACGGACGGTTCACCAGCGCATAGGTCACGACGATCGGCACCTCGGCGCTCGGGGGCTTGGTGCCCCGAAACCGGTACAGCACGACCTTGTCCACACGGAAGACCTCTTCCTTCCGGGTGCAGCCGTATTGAACGCTGCGGCCATCCAGCTCGCGCAGCACCTGCGCGCTGGCCGCCAGCTTGCGGCCCATCGTCTGCACTTCGGCGAATGCCGTTTCCGGTTTGATTCGAATGGGTCCCATCGGTTACTTCCTCTTGCGCGCGGACTTGCGCACGGCCTCGAGCCGTTCGGCGAAGGTACCGGTGGAAGATTGCGAACGTTCGGACTTCGCACGTTTCGCTCGTTTACCGGATCCGGATTTCGCCGCGGTCGCTTTCGCGCCTTTCGTGTCCTTCACCTTTCCCGATCCGGACTTCGATCGGCCGGACTTGGCGGAGGCCTTCGAAGCGCTCGCCACGGAAGCAGCGCCTGCGGCCTTCGCGCTCGGCCCGTCCTTGCGGGTGCGGGCGGCTTTCGGCTTGCGAGCGGGCCTGCGCTTCTGCGGGGATTGATTTCCATCCCGCGTCCGCGAGCCGAGCGCGAGTGCCTCCTCGGCATCGCCGAGGCGCCTGCGCAAGTCGTGCAATTGCCGCAGGACGCTGTCCACTTCCGTACGACCGGGCATGCCGAACGCTGCCGTGCTGCGCTCGACGTCCTTTTGAATCAGCTGACGCACGCGCATTTGCGCGTTGACCATGCCGCCATACGCCTTGCGGAATCCCGGCGACAGCGCGACCTCCGCGTAGCCTTCCTCCGCCGCGTCGATCCAGAGGTCGTACACCGCACGCAGTGAAGTCAATTCGCGACCGGGCTCCGCCCTGGCCGCAAGCTTCGACTCGAAAATCTCGAGGCCCCGGCGCGCGGCCACGAGCATCTCTGCCTGGTACAGCGCCAGCGGTTCGGGCAGGGCGGCGAACGCGGCGACGAGATCCTGACTCCGCTCGATTTGCTCGCGATGCTGGCCGAAAGCCGGCTGCTCCAGCGCCGCGGAAAGGCTTTTCTGCAGGGGGCCGGTGAACTGTTGCACGCTGTCGAGCAGCTGATCGACATTCAGCGTGCCCTGCCCCGCTGACGCCCGCAGCGCGGAGAGAACCGGATTCTGGCGCACGTCGAATGCGCCGAACGCTCCGCGCATCAGTTGCGCGGGATCGAAGGCGGTGCCGCCGTGCGCGCCCATCATCCGCACCGCGTTCTGCATGAAATCGACGTACTGGCGCACGCCGCTCAGTCCACGCTCGAACACCTCGCCCTGACCGCTCGCACCCGACAGGTTTCGGGCCTGATCCATCATGCGCTGCCATTGTTCGATCGCAGGGTTGCCCGACGCGCCCGGCGTGACCTGCTCGACCCCCTTGCGCCACGCCGTCCAGAACTGATCGGACAGCGCGCCCCAGTCACCTGGCCATTCGGTGCCTTGCGTTTGGTTCAACATCGTCAGCATCGCCCGAAAAACTGGTCGCACATGCTACCAACCTCGATTGCTGCACCGCAACACAGGCCTGTTGCGCCGTTCATTCGTCGACCGCCACGAGACGTTCCCAACCCTTCCGCCCCAGCTTTGCGATCGTCTCGGCGTTGCGCGTCGAGATTGCCGCCACGTCCGGATGCGAATCCACTGCGCGCGAGACGCTGGCTTCGCGCAGGAGGTGCAGCAGCGGAAAAGGCGAGCGGTTGGTGCAGTTGGCCATGTCGTCCGCCATCGTCCCGGCAAACCGGTACCGGGGATGAAAGCTGGCGATCTGGATGACGCCTTCGAGCCCTTCGCGACGAACCAGGTCGTCGGCCTGATCCAGGAAATCGTTGTATTCGAGGAAATCCTGCAGCACGTGCGGATGGATTAGCAGCGTGGTGTCGATCGCACCGGCATTGGCATTGGCACTGGCACTCGCATCGCGCAACCGCCACAGTTCAACGCGAAGATCGTCGATCAGTTGCGGGCACGTGGTCGCCGCGCTCACTGCGAAGCGCACCTGTCGTTTGCGATGCACCCCTTTGGCGAAAGGGCACAAGTCGAGCCCGATCACCACGCGTTCCAGCCAGCGACGTGTCAGCAGGATGGCGTCTTCGGATGTCATGCGCGCTTGGGGTCAGACATCGCCGGGGCCGCCATCGCGGCGTCGTAGCATACGCGGGTCGTTGCCAACCTCGCCGGCGGGAGTTTCCACGTGACGGAACGCCTGCGGAGCGTCGCAAGCGACGTCTTCCCTGCAGCGGCCCGGCAGCGCGCTCGCGATGGGCTGGCTCAGGGTTTGGGAATGCGCAGGGTCTTGCTGATCATGAGCGAGCCCGACACGGCGAACAGCAGCGAGAACGCATGCAGCTGCCACGGTCCGAGCTGCCACACGCCTCCCCAGAGCGCATCCCCGATACGTCCCGTCCAGGCGAGCATCGCCAGCGCGATCACCAGCAGCAGGCTCGTCGGGATCGGCGTGCCCTCGAAGTAGCGCACTTTGTCACTGCCATCCGCCAGGTCATCGGCGGTGACGTTGTAACGTGCAAGCCGACTCACCCCGCAACCTACGAAATACGAGAGCACCAGCCAATCCCAACCGCCCTGCAAACCGCAGGCGTAACCGAGAGCCGCGGGAGCCACGCCGAACGAGATGACGTCGGCGAGCGAATCGAGCTCGCGACCGAGTATGGAATGCTGCTGCCGCCAGCGAGCGACGCGCCCGTCCAGCGCATCGAGCACGAAGGCGAGCGGAATCAGCGCCATGCCGACAAGCAGGTCGCGACTGTTGCCGTCCTGCAGAAAACGCATGGAGGCGAAGATCGCGCCCGTGCCGCAGAAGGCATTGCCGAGCGTCAGCCAATCGGCGAGGTGAAACTCCCGGATCATCGAGAAGTGGCGTCGTTCGCTCATGATCGATCCCGAATGCGGAGATCCCCATACTGACGCGGAATCTCTTTCGGCGACAACCCGGGAATCCATCGGCCGGCGTCCCGGCGGCGGCTGGCTCACCACGAACGAGAACCCGCAAAGGCCCGCCGCGAACCGGTTCGCGGGCAGGCAAGGCCTGATCAAGTCGTTCCTGGACAGGTCGGACCGCAGCGGGTTTGACGCAGGTCCCAAACCGGCCGCCGCGGATCAATCGCATGCGCGGCCGACTTGCGGGAGGCGCAGCGTTCGCGGCGCAACTGCGGGGCGGGGCGCAAAAAAAGGCGAGCCGAAGCCCGCCTTTTTTTTCTTGCCTTGTTGGCGTGAATCCAGCAGAACCTACTGCGCGGCGGCGGCGGGGGCGGCAGCCGCGTCGTCCTCGAGGGCCTTCATCGACAAGCGGATACGGCCCTGCTTGTCGACCTCGAGCACCTTCACGCGCACGATATCGCCTTCCTTCAGCTTGTCCGAAACCTTTTCCACACGCTCGTTGGAGATCTGCGAGACGTGCACGAGCCCATCCTTGCCCGGAGCGATGGTGACGAACGCGCCGAAGTCCATGAGCTTGGCGACCTTGCCTTCATAGACGCGACCCGGTTCGACGTCGGAGGTGATCTGCTCGATGCGTGCTTTCGCGGCCTGTCCTGCCGCAGCGTTGACCGAGGCAATGACAATCGTGCCGTCGTCCTGGATGTCGATCTGCGTGCCGGTTTCCTTGGTGATCGCCTGGATGACCGACCCGCCCTTGCCGATCACTTCGCGGATCTTGTCGGGATGGATCTTGATGGTGAGCAGGCGCGGCGCGAACTCGCTCATCTCGAGGCGCGGGGCGTCGAGACCCTTGGCCATCTCGCCGAGGATATGCAGGCGCCCGGCCTTGGCCTGCTCGAGCGCGACGCGCATGATCTCCTCGGTGATGCCGTCGATCTTGATGTCCATCTGCAGCGCACTGATGCCCTTCTCGCTGCCAGCTACCTTGAAGTCCATGTCGCCGAGGTGATCCTCGTCGCCCAGGATGTCGGACAGCACGACGAACTCGTCGCCCTCCTTGATGAGGCCCATCGCGATGCCCGCCACCGGCGCCTTGATCGGCACTCCGGCGTCCATGAGGGCAAGCGAAGAACCACAGACCGACGCCATCGACGAGGAGCCGTTCGACTCGGTGATCTCGGAAACCACACGTATGGTGTAGGGAAAATCCTCCATCGACGGCATCACCGCCTGCACGCCGCGACGCGCAAGCCGACCGTGGCCGATCTCGCGGCGCTTCGGACCCATCATGCGCCCGGCCTCGCCCACCGAGTAAGGGGGGAAGTTGTAATGGAAAAGGAAATGATCCTTCGACTCGCCTTCGACCGCATCGATGATCTGGCCGTCGCGGGCGGTACCGAGGGTCAGCACCACGAGTGCCTGCGTTTCGCCGCGCGTGAAGAGCGCGGAGCCGTGGGTACGCGGCAACACGCCAACGCGCACGTTGATCGGGCGCACGGTGTCGAGCGCGCGGCCATCGATGCGCTGCTTGGTGCTCAGCACGGCCTGGCGCATCGTGGAGTATTCGATCTCGCCGAATTCCTTGCCGATCTGTGCACTGGTCCAGCCATTGGCCTCGCATTGCGGCGCCAGCGCATCCTGTGCACGACGCTTGATGCCCGAAATCTCGTCGCGCCGCTCGGCCTTGTCGCGAATCGTGTAGGCCGTCGCAAGTTGCGCACCGCACATGTTGCGCAGTGTCTCGACCAGCAGGTCGTTGCGGGTGGCCGGCGTGTGTTCCCAGTGCTTCGTGCCGACTTCGGCAACCAGTTCCTTGATTGCATTGATGGCGGTCTGCATCTCGCGGTGTCCGAACATGACCGCGCCGAGCATCACGTCTTCGGAGAGGATCTTCGCTTCCGATTCCACCATCAGCACCGCATTCGCGGTTCCGGCGACGACGAGATCCAGTTCAGAGGTCTTGATCTCGCTGGACGCCGGATTCAGCAGGTACTTGCCATTGGCGTAGCCGACGCGCGCGGCCCCGATCGGTCCGTTGAACGGAATGCCGGAGAGCATGAGCGCGGCCGAGGTTCCGAGCAGCGCCGGAATGTCGCCGGGAACTTCGGGATCAAGCGAGACTACGGTCGCAATGACCTGCACCTCGTTGCGGAAGTCCTCGGGAAAGAGCGGCCGGATCGGACGGTCGATCAGGCGCGAGGTCAGCGTCTCGCGTTCGGTCTGGCGACCCTCACGCTTGAAGAAGCCCCCGGGAATGCGGCCACCTGCGTAGAACCTTTCGAGATAGTCGACGGTGAGCGGGAAGAAATCCTGTCCCTCGCGAGCGGTCCTGTTGCCGACGACGCTGACGAGTACGACGGTGTCGTCCATCCTGACGAGGACCGCACCGCCAGCCTGGCGCGCAACTTCGCCGGTTTCGAGGATGACCTTGTGATTGCCGTACTGGAAGGACTTGACAACTTTCGCCACGACTATGCTCCAACAATGCTTGAGAAGAGAAACTTCGAGAGGAAATGGATGTTCGCGATGCAGGGCAGCACCGACGCCATTGATTCAGGCAGTAGGTGGGCCTGCGTGAAGTGGTGCGCCCAGGATCACCCGGCAATGAACTTGCGAGCAGCCCGGCATGGACTGGCTCGCAGGCATGTCAGCGACGCAGGCCGAGACGACCGATCAGCGTCTTGTAGCGCTCAGCATCCTTCGCCTTGAGATAGTGCAGCAGGCGACGGCGCTGGTTGACCATTTTCAGCAACCCGCGCCGGGAATGGTGATCCTTGGCGTGCGTACTGAAGTGACCCATGAGGTCGGTGATGCGCGC
Source organism: Lysobacterales bacterium (assembly GCA_041745755.1). Classification (GTDB taxonomy): domain Bacteria; phylum Pseudomonadota; class Gammaproteobacteria; order Xanthomonadales; family Ahniellaceae; genus JBBQNY01. The sequence continues at coordinate 13,031 of JBGTIG010000166.1, read as the reverse complement.
CGACAGCAACGCCACCTGCACTTCCGGCGAACCGGTGTCGCTGGCCGCACGCTTGTAGTCGGTGATGATCTGGCTGGTTTGTTCGGTGGAAAGCGACATTCAGGAAAGCTCCGCAACGGTCGACAAGGCAGGTTCTGCGCGCGCCAATCGCGTCGCGGCCGCCTCGATTCGTGGAATCAGGACTTCGAAAAAAAGCCCGGCATTGTAGACCGCATCCCCATCCCGCTACAAGGAAATCCGGGGCCCGGTGGCCGCTTTCGCGCCTCTGGGTGCAGTTCAGTCAAGGCAGATGGAACACGCGGAACGGTTGAATCGAGCCGTCCTCACCCTGCCTCGCGAGTCCCAGCAGCCCGGTCCCGGGACCATGGACCACGACTGTCTCGCCCATGGACGCGGCGGTGCACCGGTCGGCGCCGCATGCGATTGCCTGGCCCTGACGGAATCGGGCGACATCGCCGGCAGCCATCCCGACCGATGGGAAATGGGCCAGCGCCCGGGAAATCGGCAGCAGATGACTCCGGGCTGCCTGTCCTTCCTCGAGTACCGCATCGAGAGGATGCATCGGTTCGCCTGCGAAGGGTTCGACCATCACTCGACGAAGAGCACCGAGATGTCCCCCGCAACCGAGCGTATCGCCCAGATCCCGCGCGATGCTGCGGATGTAGGTCCCGCTGCCGCACTCGATCTCGAAATCGACCCGGATTCCGTCCACGGCGACGTGGTCGATCGCGAATACTTCCACCGTGCGCTCGGAGACTTCGACGACTTCACCGCGGCGGGCGCGCCGGTAGAGGGGCACGCCCCGCTGCTTGAGCGCGGAGTAGATCGGAGGCCGCTGCCGGATGCGGCCAAGGAAAGACTTGAGCACGTCTTTGACCCGCGCACGCTCGTCGTCGGTGACGGCGGCCGTGGCGACAATCTCTCCTTCCGCGTCATCCGTCGTCGTGCTCGATCCGAGCACGACGCTCGCCCGATAGCGCTTGCGCCCTCCGAGGAGCAAGCCCGCGATCTTGGTCGCCTCCCCGAAACAGATTGGCAGCATTCCTGTCGCCAGCGGATCGAGGCTGCCAGTGTGTCCAGCCTTGGCGGCCCCGAGCGCAAAGCGGGCACGTTGCAGCGCGTGATTCGACGACACGCCAAGCGGCTTGTCGAGGAGCAGTACCCCGTGTACAGGATCGCTGATGCGGGTCATTCGCAAGCGCCCTGGACTTCGAGTGACGGGCGTCCCGGACCCCCGGCCGGCGGCAGTCACCCGTCGCGGGGCTCGTTCGCGCCGGTCTCCGGGAGCTCCGCTTCGGGGCTGAGGCCCTGCAGCAACCGCTCGATGCGATCGCCACGGTCGACCGAGTCGTCGTAGAAAAAATGGATCTCGGGCACTGCGCGCAGCTTCACCCGTCCTGCCAGCTGATGGCGGAGTTCGCGCGAAGCCTCCTTCAGCGCCTTGATTCCGGCGCCGGCCTGGGCGGGGTCCAGCGTCGTCACGAACACATTGGCGTGCGCAAGATCACGGGTGATCTCGACGTCGGATACCGACATCGAGGGCAGACCGTGCTCGCGGACCATCTCATGGACGAGCTGGCCGAGATCCTTCCTGAGCAGCGACGACACGCGATCGGCGCGATTGAAACTGTGCTGGGACATCGTCGGGTCTCCTGGAAGTCCGGGCGGTGGAAGCGTTCGAAGCGAATCCGCAGTGGCGATCGTGGGCAAGTCGTGATGGGTTCGGGCGCGATCCCGGGGCGTTGATGACGAGGCTCGAGCCCGGCGGGCTTCCGCCGGCCGGACTCTTCGCGGCGACCGGAAGCTCAGAGCGTGCGCTGGATCTCGTGGCGCTCGAAGCACTCGATCTGGTCACCCGGCTTGACGTCGTTGTACGCCTTGACACCGATGCCGCACTCCGTGCCATTGCGCACCTCGTCCACGTTCTCCTTGAACCGGCGCAGCGACTCGAGCTCGCCCTGGAACACCACGGTGTTGTCGCGCAGCACGCGAATGGGCTTGCTCCGCTTGACCACGCCCTCGATCACCATGCAGCCCGCGATCGCGCCGAACTTGGAGGATCGGAAGACATCGCGGACCTGCGCCACGCCGATTATCTCCTCGCGGATCTCGACGCCGAGCATGCCGGAGGCGACCTGCTTCACCTGGTCGATCACGTCGTAGATGATCGAGAAATAGCGCAGATCAAGCCCGTCGCGTTCGATGATCCGCCGCGCCGAGGCATCCGCACGCACGTTGAAGCCGATGATCACGGCCTTGGAAGCGGACGCCAGCGTGGCGTCGGTTTCGGTCAGGCCGCCAACGCCGGACGCAATGACGTTGATGCGGATGAGCTCGGTCGAAAGCGCCGACAGGGATTCGCGCAGCGCCTCGCTGGAGCCGTGGACGTCGGCCTTGATGACCACGTTGAGCACCTGCTGGCCCTCGCCCTGGCCCATCTGCGCGATGATGTCCTCGAAGCGATTGGTCTGCGCCTTGTTGCGAAGGCGGTGCTCCCGCCTGCCTTCCTCGCGCTGCTGCGCGACATCCTTCGCGAGGCGCTCGTCGGCCACCACCACGAAATCGTCGCCGGAATCCGGCACGCCCGAGAGTCCCAGCACCACGACGGGAATGGAGGGCAGTGCCAAGTCGACCTGCGCACCATTCTCGTCGAACAACGCACGCACGCGACCGTACTCGACGCCGCATACCATGTAGTCGCCGCGCCGCAACGTACCCGACTGCACCAGCACGGTCGCGACCGGACCACGGCCCTTGTCGAGTGTCGACTCGATCACCGCACCGGCGGCGCGGCCTTCCACCGGCGCGCGCAACTCGAGAACCTCGGCCTGCAGCGACAGCGCGTCGAGCAGTGCATCGACCCCCTCGCCGGTCCGTGCCGAAAGCGGCACCATCTGCGTGTCGCCACCGTATTCCTCGGCGACCACCTCGTGCGAGAGCAGATCCTGCTTGACACGCTCGGGATCTGCATCGCTCTTGTCCATCTTGTTGATGGCGACGATCAGCGGCACCTTCGCGGCGCGAGCGTGCTGTATCGCCTCGATGGTCTGCGGCATCACGCCGTCGTCGGCGGCCACCACCAGCACCACGATGTCGGTGAGCTTCGCACCGCGCGCCCGCATCGAAGTGAAGGCGGAGTGGCCGGGCGTGTCTAGAAAGCTGATCACGCCGCGATCGGTTTCGACGTGATACGCGCCAATGTGCTGGGTGATGCCACCGGCTTCGCCCGCGGCCACCTTGGTGCGCCGGATGTAGTCGAGCAACGAGGTCTTGCCGTGGTCGACATGGCCCATGATCGTGACCACGGGGGGGCGCGGCTCGGTCGGCACATCGGATTCGGCGTGCGCCACGAGTGCGGTTTCGGCATCCTGCTCTTCCTCGCGGGTGGCCGTGTGCCCGAGTTCTTCAACCACCAGCACGGCCGTGTCGTGATCGATGACCTCGTTGATGGTCGTCATGACGCCCATCTTGAACAGCATCTTGACGACTTCGGCTCCCTTGATCGCGAGCTTGGCGGCGAGTTCGGCAACGACGATCGAATCGCCCACCGTGATGGCGCGAACGATCGGCGCCAGGGGTCGCGAAAAACCATGACCGCTGCCACTGGTGCGGCTCGGCTCGATGCGCGCGCGGGGCTTTTTCTTGGCGCGTCGTGCGGCGCCTTCTGCAAGGTGCAGCTGACCCTGAAGATAACGTCCGACGTTCGGATCGACGACTGAAAGATCGTTGTCCTGCATGCGGTGCGATCCCCGGTTGCCCTTGTGGCGGTGCGGTTCGTCGCGCCCACGGGCATCTTCGCGGCGCGGCGGCACCACTTGAGCTGCCTTCGGAGCACCGACGATCCTGCGGGGCTTGTCCTTGTCGGACTTGATCTCGGGAACGGCGGAGACGTCTTCATCGCTCTTCGCGCGCGCCACTTCGGCCAGAAGTTCAGCCGCCTTGGCGGCGGCTTCCGCCGTCGCGCGTTCCGTCTCTTCCTTGCGCGCGCGGTCCTTGTCGCGCAGCTCGACTTCTTCGGCCGACCGGCGTTCTTCCGATTCCTTGAGCAAGCGCCTGGCTTCCTCGCGCTCGTCGGTCGGGGCCTGCGAGTCGCTCAGGGAATCGCGCTTGACGTACGTGCGCTTGGCGCGCACCTCGACCGCCACGGTCTTTCCGCGGGCTGCACCGCTCGGCACGGTCAACTCGGTCACGCGCGTGCGCCGCAACGTGATCTGGCGCGGCGACGACGGCGCTTCAGCCGGGGCTTCCTGCTTGCCGTGGGCCCGGCGCAGGAACCCGAGCAACTTGATCTTTTCGGCACTGGTGACGAACTGATCGGGCCCGCTGAACTTCATGCCGGCCTCTGCGAGCTGCACAAGCAGCTTGTCGACGTTCAAGTTGAGCGTCTGGGCCATTTGCTTGACGGTTACTTCTGACATTCTGAGCGCTCCCGCGTATCGCCGCGTTGCGTACCGCATTCTTTGCCTGAGGTGCGTCGGCGCCACGCAAAACCGCGGGCCGACGAATCATCCGAAGACGACGTGCTTCAGGCCTGTTCCAGTTCCATTCGCGCAAGCATCGGCGCGCGCGCCGCCATGATGAGCCCCGCCGCCCGCTCTTCGTCGAGGCCCTCGATGTCGCTGATCTCGTCGGTGGCCATGTCGGCCAGGTCCTCGAGCGTGCGCACACCGCGCTCGGCCAGCGCGAACGCCACCTGGTCGTCCATGCCCTCGAGTGCCAGCAGCTCCGCACTGGGCGCGTGCTCGTCGAGGTCCTCCTCCGCCGCGATCATTTGCGTAAGCAGCGCATCGCGGGCGCGGGCGCGCAGTTCCTCGACGATGTCGGTATCGAACTCCTCGACCGCGAGCAGCTCGGAGTCCGGCACGTAGGCGATCTCCTCGATGCTGGAGAACCCCTCCTGCACGAGGATCGACGCGATCTCCGCGTCGACTTCCAGTTTCTCGATGAAGAGGTTGCGCGCGGTTTCCTGCTCGGCTTCCGACTTCTGTCGGACCTGGTCCTGCGTCATCACGTTGAGATGCCAGCCGGTCAGCTTGCTGGCCAGACGCACGTTCTGGCCGCCGCGGCCAATCGCCTTCGACAGTTCGGTCTCCGCCACCGCCAGATCCATGCTGTGCTTGTCCTCGTCGACGATGATCGACTGCACCTCCGCGGGCGCCATGGCGTTGATCACGAACTGCGCCGGGTTGTCGTTCCAGAGCACGATGTCGACCCGCTCGCCGTTGAGCTCGTTGGTCACCGCCTGGACGCGCGAACCCCGCATGCCGATGCAGGCGCCGATGGGATCCGTGCGGTGATCGTGCGCGCGAACCGCGATCTTGGCGCGATCGCCCGGATCGCGCGCGCAGGCCATGATCTCGACGAGTCCCTGTCCCACTTCCGGCACTTCGATCTTGAACAGCTCCATCATGAGCTCGGGCGCGCTGCGCGAAACGAACAACTGGGGTCCGCGCGCGTCGGTCTTGATCTCCTGCAGGAACCCGCGCAGGCGATCGCCGGCGCGCACGGCCTCGCGCGGTATCGAGCGCTCGCGCGGCACGAACGCCTCGGCGTTGCCGCCGAGATCGAGATAGATGTTGCCGCGCTCGACGCGCTTCACGACACCCGTGAGCAGCTCGCCAACGCGATCCTTGTAGTCTTCCGCGACCTGCGCGCGCTCGGCTTCGCGCACGCGCTGCACGATGACCTGCTTGGCTGCCTGGGCCTGGATGCGGCCGAATTCGGCGTTGGCGATCGGTTCCTCGATGAACTCGCCGACCTCCGCATCGGACTTCTCGTCCACCGCGTCCATCAGGCGCAGTTGCCGCTCCGGTGATTCCATGACCACGTCGTCGGCCACGACCTCCCAGCGGCGGAAGGTCTGGTACTCGCCGCTGACCGGATCGATCTGCACGCGCACTTCGACGTCCTGTTCGTCGTAGCGCTTCTTGGCTGCCGACGCGAGCGCAGCTTCGAGCGCCTCGATGATGACGTCCCTCGATACTCCCTTCTCGTTGGCGACGGCGTCCACCACCAACAGCATTTCTTTACTCATCTCTGAAGACTCCTGCTCCTGCGGGACGCGCACCGCGCGCCTTGCTGTGTTCTGGTTGCTGGATTCCTGCGGATGCCGCACTCGACGCCTGCGCTCCGGACGCGGCCCGGACCGGGCCGCGAGAGGGGTCAGTTGCAGCGTCATTCCTGCGCTTGCTGCGCGATCCCGGCACGCCTGCTCCCTTGGCTTTCCCTGTTGATTTCCGACCCGGCTTGTTGCCCGTACCGGGAAGGATCGTCGCGAAATCCGGCACCAGCCGCGCCTTGGCCACGTTGCCGAAATCAAGGGTGATCGGTTCCCCCTCGACATCGAGCTCGATGCGTTCGCCGTCGACGCCCTCGATCCGCCCCTGTACGCGCCGCCGCCCGTCCTGCGGAAGGTTTAGCGTGAACTTCGCTGTCTCCCCCACGTGGCGCGCAACCTGGGCGGAGGTGAACAGCAGGCGATCAAGACCCGGTGAGGAGACTTCCAGCGTATATCGACCCTGGATGGGATCCTCGACGTCGAGGACACTCGCGATCTCGCGGCTCGCGCGTTCGCAGTCGTCCACCGACACTGCACGCCCGGGCGCCTCGATGTAGACGCGCACCAGGCTGTTGCTCGCGTGCGGCGCGTACTCGACGCCGAGGACCTCGAGCCCGAGTCCGGTGATCGCGGGTGACAGAATCTCGATGATTCGCTGCTCTTTCATCGACGGGCTTGAGTTTCCTTCGGCAAAAAAAAATGGGCCAACGGCCCATCCTCGAAAAACCCGGGATCGGTCAGCGCACGCTTCCTTGCGATCCCTTCGATCCCGGACTTACCGCGAGCGGAAGCCAAACAAAAAAGGCCCCGTCTTGGAGGCCTCCCGGAATCGATGGTAGCGGGGGCAGGATTTGAACCTGCGACCTTCGGGTTATGAGCCCGACGAGCTGCCAGACTGCTCCACCCCGCATCAGCCGTCGGGCATTCTAGCGGCCCGCCGCCATCGCCCGCAAGCGGGATGGCCCTTGGGTAGTGACCCGGTGAAATTCCGTTGGTGGTGACTCTTAGCCTGACGAAGGGTGGAACCGCGGACAGATCAGTCGGGAATTCCGCTCGTGGTTGGCCAGTCGAATCATGAACGGAATCGCGAGGAAAGCCGATCCCCGCGCGACCGATTCCGTTCGTGGTGACCCTGAGCCACGAACGGTCCCGAGGCCTGGCCGTTCAAACTGGGACGCTACCGATCGAAATCGGCGCGACGCTGTGCACGACGGACCGCGACTTCGCGCGCTTCGCAACCCTGAAATGGACCAATCCGGTCGCGCGATCAAGGTGAAAAAGCGGTGGCGATCCACGCGGTGAGCGGGGCGCCGATGAAGAACAGCCCGACGAGGGCGACACCGTTGACCACGAGCGTGCTTCGCAGCACGGGATCGGCAGCGACCTCGAACGATCCCGCGACCAGCGGCTCGTCGAAGTACATGACCTTGATGACGCGCAGGTAGTAGAACGCGCCGATAACCGCAAAGGCGACCGCCGTGATCGCAAGCCAGAGCATGTCGGCGTCGAGCGCCGACCTTATTGCCAGCACCTTTGCGGTGAAGCCGACGAACCCGGGAATGCCGGTCAGCGAAGCCATCACGCCGAGCATGAGCAGTGCGAGCCAGGGATGCTGCGCGTTCAGTCCGCGCAGGTCGTCGATGCGCGAGATCTCCACGCCCGAGCGGCGAAGCGCCAGCATGACGCCAAAGGCCGCGGCGGTCGCGAGCGCGTAGGTCACCGCATAGAAGGTAGCCGCCTCGTAGCCGGCGCGGTTGGCCGCGACCATACCCATGAGCAGGAAGCCCACGTGCGAGATGGTCGAGTAGGCCAGCATCCTTTTCAGATCCTGTTGCGCGAGTGCGAATACGTTGCCCACGCCCATGGACAAGACCGCAAGCACGCCGAGCATCACGGTCCAGGAGCCTCCCATCGACGGCAGCCCGTCGACCAGCAGTCGGTACAACATGCCAAACGCGGCTATTTTCGGCGCCGCCGCGATGAACAGGGTCACCGCCGTGGGCGAACCCTGGTACACGTCCGGCAACCACATGTGGAACGGCGCGGCGCCGAGCTTGAAGGCAACGCCGACCACCACGAATGCCAGTCCGAACGCCAGCAGACCGCGTTCGTAACCGACGGCGCCGACCGCGGCGAGCTGGTCGAGCTGCAGGGTTCCGGTCGCCCCGTAGAGCAGCGACATGCCGTACAGCAGCAGCCCCGAGGCGAGCGCGCCGAGCACGAAGTACTTCATCGCGGCCTCGGACGCGGTGCCTGAGTCGCGCTGGAGCGCGACCAGCGCGTAGCTCGACAGCGACATGAGTTCGAGACCGAGATAGAGCATCAGCAGGTTGCCGCTCGCCACCTGCAGCAGCATTCCGAGCACCGCGAACAGGGTGAGCAGATAGAACTCTCCGGCGAACAGCGACTGTCGCTCGAGATAGGGCCGCGCGTAGACCAGCACCACCGCGCTCACGCCGAGGACGAAGACTTCGAGCAGTGTGGTGAGGCCGTCGCGCACGAACATGCCGCCGAATGCCGTCACGGCTTCGGCGCCATGCGCACGCAGCACCAGCAACGCAGTGAGCACCAGCACCGCGACGGAAAGCCAGTGGGTGACGTGACGGCGCGCCTGCGCGAGGAACAGGTCCACCATCAGGATCACGCAGGTCGCCGCCAGCAGGAACAGCTCGGGAGCGAGCGTTGCCACGTCCTCGAGGGAAAACATCGTGGGTTCCATGTCCTAGATCTTCCCGCTGGCGAGCTGGGCGACGAGCTCGGCTATCGCGGGGTTCATGAGATCGGTGAGCGGCTTGGGCCAGACGCCGAGTGCAAGCGTGGCCGCCGCGAACGCGCCGAGTACCCACGCTTCCCGCGTGTTGATATCCCGAAGGCCGGCGACCGTCGGGTTGGCCACGTCGCCGAATACCACCCGCTTCGTAAGCCACAGGGTGTACGCCGCGCCCAGCACCAGCGTGATCGCCGCACCGAAAGCGAGCCAGGGGTTGGCCTGGAACACGGCGACGATCACCATGAATTCCCCTACGAATCCGGAAGTTCCGGGCAGACCGCAGTTCGCCATCGCGAACAGGACCCAGTACGCCGCGAACCACGGCATCACGTTGGCCACGCCCCCGTAGTCCCGGATCATGCGGCTATGGGTGCGCTCGTAGAGCATGCCGACGCAGGTGAACATCGCGCCCGAGATGAAGCCGTGCGAGACCATCTGCACCATCGCGCCCTGCACGGCGAGCTGCGCTGCATCCGCGTTGCCGAAGTCGCGTACGAGCGCAAGCGCGATGAACACGCCCAGCGTGACGAACCCCATGTGCGAGATCGACGAGTACGCGATGAGCTTCTTCATGTCCTCCTGGACCAGCGCGACGAAGCCGATGTACACGATGGCGATCAACGAGAGCGCGATGACGAGCCAGGCGAACTCCTGCGAGGCATCGGGTGTGATCGGCAGGCTGAAGCGAAGGAATCCGTATCCGCCGATTTTCAGCAGGATGGCCGCCAGCACCACCGATCCGGCCGTCGGTGCCTCGACGTGCGCGTCCGGCAACCAGGTGTGCACCGGGAACATCGGCACCTTGACGGCGAAAGCGAGCAGGAACGCGAAGAACAGCCATGTCTGCTGCATGCGGGTGAGCGGATGCTCCGCGAGTACCGCGAGGTCGAACGAGCCGGCGTCGAGATAAAGCCAGATCAGCCCGACCAGCATGAACACCGAACCGAAGAACGTGTAAAGGAAGAACTTGAGCGTGGCATACACGCGGCGCTCGCCGCCCCAGACGCCGATGATGAGGAACATGGGGATGAGCATGCCCTCGAAGAACATGTAGAACAGCAGCGCATCCTGCGCACAGAACACCCCGATCATGAGTCCCTGCAGGAACAGGAATGCGGCGAAGTACTGATGCACGCGCGTATTGACCGCACTCCAGGCGCCGCCCACGACGAGCACGCCCGTGAACGTGGTCAGGAGGATCAGCGCAACCGAAACTCCGTCGACGCCGAGGCGGTAGAACGCCTGGATCGCAGGCAGCCACGGCAGCTGTTCGCCGAACTGAAGCTCGCCGGACTCGACCTCGAACGCCATGTAGAGCGCGATGGAAAGCAGCAACCCCGCGAACATCACCAGCAGCGAAAGCCAGCGGGCCGCGTTCGCGTGTTTCGGTCCGAGCAGCAGCGTGACCACGCCACCCAGGATCGGCAGCCAGATCAGGAGGCTCAGAAGCGGCAGCTGGAAGGCGAGTTCGAAGCTCATGAGGTCAGGCGCCCCAACGCACGAACGCCAGCAGTCCGATCAACCCCAGGATCATCGCTATCGCATAGTGGTAGAGGTAGCCGGACTGCAGGTAACGCAGCACCCCGGCGCTCCGATCAACGAACTTCGCCGGGTTGTTCACCAGCCCGTTGTCGATCATCGCGACGTCGCCGGCACGCCAGAGCCCGCGACCGAGCAGCAGGCTGCCGCGCGCGAACACCGCCTGGTAGAGCTCGTCGAATCCGTACTTGCGTTCCAGCACGGAAACCAGCGGCGCCAACGCAGTGCGGAACCGCGCCGACAACCCGGGCTTCAGGAGGTAGATGAAGGTGGCTGCCGCGAATCCCGCCAGCGCGAGCCAGAAGGCGGGCGCCGTCAGCCCATGCAGGGCGAAGGCCATCGGTCCATGGAACTCCTCCCCAAGCGCCGCCATGGCGCCGTGTCGGGTCGCATCGATGAAGATCGCCTCCCCGAAGAAGTCGCCGAACAGCATGGGGCCCACGGTGAAGTAACCGATCAGGATCGAGGGGATCGCCAGCAGGATCAACGGGACCGTGACGACCCAAGGCGATTCGTGCGGCTCGTGCGGTCCGTGGTGGTGGTCGTGTTCGTCGAGCGCGTGGGAGTTGTGCGGGTGATCGGCATGCACGGGCGTTTGCGCGTAATGCGGGTCTGCTGTCGCGGCTGGGGCCGCTCCTGCATTCGCTCCAACAACTGCTTCCGTGGGACCGGCCCCAGTCGCGACCGGCAGCGATCCGTCGCGGAAGCGCTCGCGGCCGTGGAAGGTGAGATACAGCAACCGGAAACTGTAGAAGCTCGTGACGAAGACGCCGAGCAGCACCGCCCAGTAGGCGTATTGCGCGATCCAGCCGCCGTCGTGCGTGGCGGCGTGGTGCGCCGCCTCGATGATCGTGTCCTTGGAATAGAAACCGGAGAAGAACGGGGTCCCGACCAGGGCCAGCGTACCGATCAGGCAGGTGAACCAGGTGATCGGCATGTGCCTGCGCAGACCACCCATGCGGCGCATGTCCTGCTCGTGGTGCATGCCGATGATGACGCTCCCCGCGGCCAGAAACAGCAGCGCCTTGAAGAATGCGTGCGTCATCAGATGGAAGACGGCGGCGGAGTAGGCGGATACCCCGAGCGCGACGGTCATGTAACCGAGCTGCGACAGGGTCGAATACGCGACCACGCGCTTGATGTCGTTCTGCACGATGCCGATGAGCCCGGTGAAGAACGCGGTGGTCGCCCCGATGAACAACACGAACTGCAGGGCCGTGTCGCTGAGCTCGAACAGCGGCGACATGCGCGCGACCATGAAGATGCCGGCGGTGACCATGGTCGCGGCGTGGATGAGCGCCGAGATGGGTGTCGGACCCTCCATCGAATCCGGCAGCCACACATGCAGCGGAACCTGTGCGGACTTGCCCATCGCACCCACGAACAGCGCGATGCAGACAAACGAAGCAGCGCTCCAGGTGGTCGTGCCCCACGGCGAAATCGAGGCCGCCGCGAGCTCCGCCCGACGATCGAACGCCGCCGCGTAGTCGAGCGTGCCGAGCCAGTAGAGGATGCCGGCGATGCCGAGGAGGAAGCCGAAGTCGCCGACGCGGTTGACCAGGAACGCCTTCAGGTTCGCGAACACCGCCGTGGGGCGCTTGAACCAGAATCCGATGAGCAGGTACGAAACCAGTCCGACCGCTTCCCACCCGAAGAAAAGCTGCAGGAAGTTGTTGCTCATGACCAGCATGAGCATCGAAAACGTGAAGAGTGCGATGTAGGAGAAGAAGCGCTGGTAACCGTCGTCGTCGGCCATGTAACCGATGGTGTAGATGTGCACCATGAGCGACACGAACGTCACGACGACCATCATCATCGCGGTGAGCCGGTCGACCAGGAAGCCTATGTGAGCGGAGATGCCGCCGATCTCGAACCAGGTGTAGAGGTTGCGGTTGAACACTTGCGCGTCGTTCGCAACCAGCTCGAAGAGCACGTGGCAGGACAGGGCGAAGCTCGCCGCCACTCCGAGGATCGTGATCCAGTGAGCGCCCGCGCGACCGATCCGGCGCCCGAAGAGGCCCGCGATGACGGCCCCAAGCAGGGGCGCCAGCGCGACGATCAGCAATTCGCGGACGTCGATCATGGTCAGTGCTTCAAGCTGTCGAGTTCGCCGACGTCGATCGTGCGCCGGTTGCGGAACAGCACGACCAGGATCGCGAGCCCTATGGCCGCCTCCGCGGCCGCAACCGTCAGTATGAAGAACACGAAGATCTGACCGGCGACGTCGTCGAGATACCGCGAGAACGCCACGAAGTTGATATTCACCGCAAGCAGCATGAGCTCGATCGCCATGAGTAGCACGATCAGGTTCTTGCGATTGATGATGAGGCCCGCGATCGAGATGGAAAAAAGGATCGCGCCGAGCACGAGATAATGGCCGAGGGAAATCATGGACGCGGTTCCCGGTCGACGCCGGTCGACGCGCTCGCGACCTTGACCAGACGCACGCGGTCCCGGCTTCTCACCGCGACCTGTGCAGCGGCGCTCTGGTGCCGCGATCCGGTGCGGGTGCGCAGTGTCAGCGCCACGGCAGCGATGATGCCGACGGTGAGAATCACGGCGGCGATCTCGAACGGCAGCAGGAACCGTTCGAACATCGCCATGCCGAGCCATTCGATGTTGCCGAGTCCGGCCGCCGTCGCGGCGTCGGTCGCCGCCGGCGGC
>JBGTIG010000165.1:0-1692 GCA_041745755.1 Lysobacterales bacterium | reverse complement strand
CGATGATCGCCAGCGAGCGCTGATCCCGTGCATCGAGCGCCGGCATGGCAGCGGGATCGGCACCCTGACGCAGCAGATCGCAGGCGCGTTCGACTTCGCCGGCCGCCGCGGCGCTCAGCACACCGGCCGCGAGCGCTGCGGGATCCGGTGGCGGATAAGGGTCGACGCCGCGATCGGTGTTGCCGGGACCCGCAGCGGCTCGCCTGCCGTCGTCGCCCTCGGGAACCAGCACGAGCTCGGGCGCACGGGGGTCGAACACAGCCTGCGCTGCCGGATTCGCATTTGCGGGGGCACCGGCGCCCGGCGACGACGCTTGCAGCAATCGTCGCGTGCGCCAGAGCACCAGCAGACTCGCGAGCGGCGCGAGCACCACGGCCCAGATCGCCAGCCCGGCAACACGCAGTTCCTCCGGGACCGCGCCGAACAACCCCGCGAGCGCGAACGCGCCGACCAGCGTCAACGACCAGGCAAAGGCCACCGCGAGTCCGCTGCCGAGCGTGTGGAAAAAGTCGAGCGTCGATCCGAGCGCCGTGGTGAATGCCGAGCCGAGTCGCGAGAGGCTGCTCGACGCGGCCGGCTCCGGCGAAGCGTCGTCGGACGGGAGCCAGACGAGCCCGAGCACGGGCCAAACGCGGCAGAAGATGAGCAGCAGCACCGCAACTCCGAACGAGAACCAGACCGCGTTCCCGGCATCGGGAGCGCTGGCGAGACCGAGGGCCGGCCAGCCGACCAGCAGGGCCACGAGCAATGCCAGCACCAGCAACGACACGATCGCCGGCAGCGCGCCGCGCGCAAGAACCTGCGAGTAGGTGCGATCGGTGACGAAGGGAAGGGGTCCGTCGCCGCCGCCGGGCACCGACCAGTCGATGCACCGGGCCATCGCGGCCATCAGCAGCGGCAGCGCGAGCATCAGCAGGATGAGGGCGGACGGGTGCGCGATGAAGGCCACGGGCGCGATCAGGGCCCAGGCTGGTAACAGGTCGCGCAACCGCGGGATCGACATTCAGGGCCACGCTCGCAGAGACGCACCGGGGTCTCGCGCGATTCGATTCGACATGCCGCGCAGTATACGTAACCCGGATCGACCGCCCGCAGTTGCGCGAAGCGCGAGGCGCGGGTCGCGCGATCGTCGAAACCGCGTCGGGAAAGAAGTTCTCCGTAGCGCATCCCGCCGGGCCGGATGACCACGGCGCCACAGTCGGGCCTTGAACTACGCGGGACAAGCCACGCACCACCCTCACGAACCGCCGAACCTACCCGATGTCGCCGCGGATGCGCTCATGCAGATGACCACGACGGGCTGTCACGTTCGCCACGGCGAAGGCGAGGACATCCTCGGTGGCATGGACGTCGACGCCCACGCGCGCCCGGGTGAGCGCGGTGTAAACGAGTTCGCGACCCAGCACCCTCACCCGTCGTGGCGGCAGCACCAGCGCCACGCGATCGAACTCCGCGCCTTGCGCCTTGTGCGCCGTCAACGCAAACGCACTCGTATGCAACGGCAGGTCGAACGGCAGGAACGCCCGCGGGCCGGACTCGCCGCCTGCCGCTGCCGGAAACCAGACGCGCGTGGTGCCTCCCGGCTCCACGAGCGCAACGCCGATGTCGCCGTTGAACAACTGCCGGCTGTAGTCGTTGTGCTCGACGATCACCGCACGGCCGTGGAACGACGCGCCGCCGCCCTCGCGCGTC
>JBGTIG010000164.1:0-7554 GCA_041745755.1 Lysobacterales bacterium | reverse complement strand
CGCGCCCGGCGAACCGGCGACGTCGCCCCCGCCCGCTCGCTGATGCTGATCGCCGAAGGTCTGCAAAAGCGCTACCGCGCGCGCAATGTGGTGCGCGAATTCTCGCTGCGGCTTGCTCCCGGCGAGGTGGTTGGGCTGCTCGGCCCCAACGGCGCCGGCAAGACCACCTGTTTCTACATGATCGTCGGGCTCGTGCCGGTCGACGACGGTTCCATCCGCATCGACGAGCACGAAGTCACGCACCTGCCGATGCACGCGCGGGCTCGGCTGGGTGTCGGATATCTGCCGCAGGAGCCCTCCATCTTCCGGCGCCTGACAGTCGCCCAGAACGTGCTGGCCATCCTCGAGCTGCGTCGGGATCTCGACGCCGGAGCCCGCGCGAACGAACTCCAGGAACTGCTGGAGGAGCTGCAGGTCGCCCACCTGGCGGATGCGCCCGGCATCAGCCTCTCCGGAGGCGAGCGCCGCCGGGTGGAAATCGCGCGCGCCCTGGCGGCGCGCCCGCGCTTCATGTTGCTCGACGAACCTTTCGCGGGAGTGGATCCCATCTCCGTCAACGAGATACAGCGAATCGTCCGGCACTTGAAGCAGCGCGGAATCGGCGTGCTGATCACCGATCACAATGTGCGGGAAACGCTGGATATCTGCGACCGCGCCTACATCCTGAACGACGGCGCCGTGCTCGCCGAGGGCTTGCCGGCCGATCTTCTGGCGCATCCCCAGGTACGCGAGGTCTATCTCGGGCATCACTTCGCGCTCTAGGGAAGGTCTGATCAAGTCATCCTGACTTGCCAGACCGGCGCCGAGTTCGGCGCAGGTCCGAACTCGGCTCCCACGAATCAATCGCTTATCGATTGATTCGTGGCGATACGTCGCTGTATCGCGGAACCTCCGAACCTTGTTCAGAGGTTCCTTAGCTGGCTCAGCCCGTGGCAGCCGAGCCCGCTCGGCTGGACCCACAACGTGCCGATCCAACAACGTGCCGAGCAAGCTCGGCACCTACGGCATCGAACCGTTCCCGCACCCCCCGTAGCAGCCTATATGGACTCCTCCTCTGGCGCTTGCCGGGTGATGGGTGGGATCAACGCAACCGTATATTCGGCGTCATGGATGGAGACCGTCGTCTCCGCGCCTTGATGGGTGGTTTGCCCCGTGGCCGCCTATCAGAGCTGTGACGCGTGATGCGTCGTGCTGCTACGCGACGTGTGCCGAGCTGTGACGCGTGATGCGTCGTGCTGCTACGCGACGTGTGCCACGGTGGATGTGATCCGGTTCCATCTCCTTCGAGCGTTGTTGCAGTGAAGCTTCCGTGCGGGTTGAGGGTCGTTCGGTGTTGCCGGGTCAGGCTGCTGCGAGGCGCCGTGGCCGATAGCTGCTGCCGTCGCGCAGCAGGGCGAACGTCATGCGGGCCAGCCGGTTGGCGAGTGCGATGACGATGAGGTTGCGGGGTTTGTGGCGCCCGGCGAGGCGCTGTGCCAGTCGGCACAGGTCGGAGTCGTTGCCGGCGCTGCGGTTGAGGATCACGTTCGCGCACTGCACCAGCAGTTTGCGCAGATAGCCGTTGCCGCGGCGGGTGATGGCGCCGAGCCGGCGTTTGCTGCCGCTCGAGTGCTCGCTGGGGGTCAGGCCCAGTGCGGCCGCGAAACGCCGGGCATCGCCGAAGCGTTTCACGTTGTCGCCGAACTCGGCGAGGATCGCGGTAGCGGTGACGAAACCGATGCCGAACGCCTCGTCGAGCCGGCGCGCTGCCGGTAGCGTCCGTGCCACCTCGGCCAGTTGGCGATCCAGCGTCGCGAGCTGCTGATCGAGCAGTTTGATGCGCTCGCCGAGCAGCCCCAGCAGCTCCAGCAACGACGCAGTGATCTCGTCGCTGAGCGGGTTCGACTGGATGTGTCGCAACAGCGCGGTGAGGCCGCCCGAGCCGCGGCGTTCGAGATACCCGCGTTCGGCGAGAAGCCCGCGCAGCTGGTTCACGCATTGCGTGCGCTGTTTCACCAGCAGCTCGCGAACCGTGTGCACGGCGCCGAGATCCTGCTGCGCGACGGTCTTGACCGGCACTGCATGCACGCGCACATCCCGATCCACCTGGTGAATCGACGCGGCGTCGTTGCCGTCGTTCTTGTTGCCGACCCTGAGCTTGGCGACGAACTGCGGTGGCACCAGCTTCGGACGGTAACCCCGGGCCCGCAAACGCCGGCCCCAGTAGTGCGACGTGCCGCAGGCTTCCATCACCACCCGCGTGCCCGGCCGCGCGCGCGCCAGCGCCTTGCCCTTGCGGTCGATCGACACATCCGGATCAAACGCGCGGTCGAACTGCGCACGCGTCCAGGTGGCGCGAAACAGCTCCTCTCCGGCCGACGAGAAACCGTGTACCTGAAACTTCTGGTGGGCCAGATCAACACAGAACTCGGTGCAACGGGTGATCGCGGTACGATTCATGGCGGACTCCTCCTCTCGCTTCAGCTGTCGGGAAATGCTCTGACGAGCCCCCTCAACTTGGCACTTTGATGCCGTCCGTGGGAGGAGGAGTCCATCCCATCTGAGCTCGCTCGGCTGGACAACTACCCGCCGAACCGACAGCGCACCCGGTATCTCGGCACCCACGGCATGCACCCGTTCCCGCTCATCACGTCGAAATCCTCCTGCGTTCGCTGCCCGGGCGACTGGGGTAGAATTGCGGCATAGACCTTGCTTGGGGCGCCCATCGGGATGTCGTCGGTCAAGCCCGCACTCAAGCTGGGCCAGACACAGCACCTGACCCTGACGCCTCAGTTGCGTCAGTCGATCCGACTGCTGGCGCTGTCGACTGCCGAGCTCGAGCTCGAGCTGAGCGAGGCCGCCGAAGCCAATCCGCTGCTCGAATATCTGGCGCCGGGACAGGTGGCGGCGGATGCAGAGCCCGCCAACCGAGACGCGCAGGAGGACGGGGGCAGAGGCGACGACGAGCGCCTCGGCCCTGCAGGGCCTGACGCCGACGATCCGTTCGCCGGGGAACCGGGCGCGGACGCAAACGCGAACGACAGCTTTGCGGACTCCGGGCTCGACCCCGTCAGCGAATTCGACTATTCCCCGGGCGACAGCGATGGCGAGTACTTCCAGTCCGCTGGAGAGGGCGATTTCGGCGAGTCGGATTCCGCTGCCGAATCGCGGGAAAGCGCGGATTGGACCGACGCGTCCATCGCCGGCGGCAGTCGCGCGGACGCTGGCGATTCGTCGTGGGAGGAACGGCTTGTCGCGACTTCCGGACTGGCCGAGCATCTCGCTGCACAGGTAGCGTTGCTGCCGCTGTCGCCGCGCGATTGCGTGATCGCGGCGGTGATCGTGGATGCGCTGGACGACAACGGCATGCTGCGCGCCAGCGACGAAGAGCTGATCGCCGCCTGCGGGCTGTCACCGGAAGTGTCGCCGGCGGAGGTGGAGGGCGTCCGGCATCGCCTGCAACGACTCGATCCCACTGGGATCGCGAGTCGCACATTGATCGAATGCCTGGATCTGCAATTGCAGGAACAGGCGATCTCAAAAGGCGACGGAATCGCCGACCCCGCCGCCATCGACCTCACACGAAGGTTGCTGGAACGCGCGGGCGAGATCGGCAAAATTCCCTCGGAACGTCTCGCGCGGCAGCTTCGATGCGACACGCAGAGCCTGGACGCCGCGCTGGCGAGGCTACGGCGCCTCGATCCCCGCCCCGGGCTCCGCTTCAATGTCGCGCGCGTGGATTACGTGCAGCCCGACGTCGTGGCGTTTCGCCAGGGCGGGCGCTGGCACGTTCGCCTCAACGTCGCCGCGCATCCCGGACTTGCGCTGAATGCCCAGTACGCGCGAATGGCGCAGTCGGCCAGCGGAGCCACCGAACGCTATTTGCGGGGACGCCTGCAGGAGGCGCGCTGGCTGATTCGCAGCCTGTCGGCGCGCGGCGACACGCTGCTGCGGGTGGCGGGCTGGATCGTGCGCCAGCAGTCTTCGTTCCTGGACTTCGGCGCGGAGGCGATGCGGCCACTGACCCTGCGCGAGGTGGGCGCCGCGCTTGAGCTCCACGAGTCCACCGTTTCCCGCGCAACCGCGCGCAAGTATCTCGCGACCCCGCGCGGCGTCTTCGAGCTTCGGCATTTCTTCTCTGCCGCACTCGAGACGGAAACCGGCGGCACCGCCTCCGCGCTGGCCGTACAGGCGTTGATCCGCAAGCTCATCGAGGCCGAGAATCCGCGCCATCCCCACTCGGATGCGGCACTGGCGAAGCTGCTCAACGGAGAAGGCATCGCGGTGGCACGCCGCACCGTGGCAAAATATCGGGAAGGCATGCGGATTCCGTCGTCGAGCGAGCGTTGTCGCCACGCCTGAGTTGGGCGCCGGGCGGTTGCAGCCGCGAAGCGAGCCCGCCTTGCCCTGCCTCGGAGCCATGTCCTTTCCCCGCCCTTCCCGCTTCCCCGCATGCCGCTGCAGGCGAGTCCACGGAAGCTTCACCCGAGCTCCAGCTGCGGCCTGCCATGCTGACTGCGACGACGATCCGGCACGCTGCAGGCAACCCGTCGATTGTCAGCCAGACGAACCCATCCCACAGAGGAGGCGACGATGAAAATGCATATTTCCGGCCAGCAGATGGAAGTCACCCCGCCGCTGCGTGACTACGTCACCGCCAAGCTGGAGCGGATTTCCCGCCATTTTGATCACGTGATCGACGTCAACGTGGTGCTCGGCGTCGAGAAACTGGTGCACAAGGCGGAAGCCAACGTCGTCGTCGCGCAGAAGGTCCTGCACGCGAACGCCACGGCGGGCGACATGTACGCCGCCATCGATGCCCTGGCCGACAAACTCGACACGCAGATCCGCAAGCACAAGGACAAGATGACGGATCACCAGCGCGCGGCGACTCGCGAGGCGCGCGCCACCCACGGCGCCTGATCGCGACGCACCGTCGCGCCACGCCACGCCACGCAGCGAGGATTCCCGATGTCGCAAACCACGGCCACCCAGACCGAGACCGCGCGTTCGCTCAGCCTGCGCGAACTGTTCGACCAGGTGGGCGAACGGCTGGGCCTGCGCTGGATAGGCGGCGAGGGCGGCGCCGATCGCCGGATCGAGGTCGACGCGCAGCGCAAGAGCAGGCCCGCGCTGGTCGGATACCTCAACCTGATCTACCCGAACCAGGTGCAGATCATCGGCACCGAGGAGACCGAGTACCTCGATGGCCTCGATGCACAGCAGCGTGCCGAGACCATCGAGCGCATCCTCTCGCAGAAACCTGCCGCGCTGATCGCCACGCGCAACCACTCCCTCCCCGCCGATCTCGCGGCGGCAGCCGGGAAATCTGGCACGCCGACCTGGACCGCCGCGGCATCCGGTCGCGAACTCGAGACCTATCTGCACTATCACCTCGCGCGGCAGCTGGCCCGGCAGACCACGCTGCATGGGGTCTTCGTGGAGGTCTATTCGATCGGCGTATTGATCACCGGGCCCTCCTCGGCCGGCAAGAGCGAGCTTGCACTCGATCTCATCACGCGCGGGCACCGGTTGATCGCGGACGATGCACCCGAGTTCACGCTGATCGCTCCGGACGTGATCGACGGCACCTGCCCCGACATGCTGCAGGACCTGCTCGAGGTGCGTGGTCTCGGCGTGCTCAATGTGCGTGAGCTGCTCGGCCATACGGCAATCAAGCGCAACAAGTACCTGCGCCTCATTGTCGAACTCGGTCCAAGCGATGCCCTCGCCCACCACGATCCGATGTGCCGCGTGCGCGGCATCCACGATGTGCAGGAAGTGCTCGGAGTCGGCGTACCGCGGGTGGTGATTCCGGTCGCTCCGGGCCGCAACCTCGCCGTGCTGCTCGAAACCGCGGTCCGCAACCATCTGTTGCGTGGCATCGGCTCCGATCCCGCGCGGACGTTCCTCGACCGGCAGGCGCACCAGCTGCGGCGTCAACTGGGTACCGCGTGAACACCGCAGGTGACGTCGAAAGGTCCTCGGCCGCGATCGACTCGCCGCTCGTCATCGTCAGCGGCCTTTCGGGTTCCGGCAAGACCATCGCCCTGCGCGCGCTCGAGGATTCAGGCTACTACTGCGTCGACAACCTGCCGCCGAGCCTGATTCCCGATCTGGTGGGCGCCGTCGCCGGGCCGGCAACCGGCCGCGCGCGATCGCTCGCGATCGGGGTCGATGCCCGCAATCGCCCGGAAGACCTTGATCGGCTGCCGCACATCCTCGCCGAGCTCGGATCCCGCGGAGTGCGCTACCGCATCGTGTTTCTCGACGCCAACGACCCCACCCTGGTGCGGCGCTTCGCCGAAACGCGCCGCCGCCACCCGTTGACCCAGGTCGGACTGTCCGAGGCGATCGCCGAGGAGCGTCGACTGCTCGCTCCGCTGTCGCGCTACGCGGATCTGCGTATCGACACCAGCGAACTCAACGTGCACCAGCTCCGCCGGCAGCTGTTCGATGCATTTGCCGGCGGCGACGCGGGCGTCATGCTGCTGTTCGAATCCTTCGCGTATCGTCGCGGCGTCCCGGGGGAGGCGGACTTCGTGTTCGACGCGCGTGGGCTGCCCAATCCGCACTGGGTTCCGGCGCTGCGGCCGCTCACCGGCCGCGACGCCGAAGTCGTGCAATGGTTTGAGACGCATCCTGAGGTGGCCGATTACATCGGCCGCGTGCGCGACTTGGTGGCACTCACCCTCGTCGCGGGCGACTCCGAGCGACGCCGGAGTCTCGCCGTGATGATCGGTTGCACCGGGGGCCGCCATCGCTCCGTCTACATCGCCGAGACGCTGGCGTCTTTCTTTCGCGAGCAGCATGATCGCGTCCACACGTTTCATCGGGAACTCGAATGAAGTCTGGTGATTTCGGGCATGCGGACCTTGCAACCGGCGGCGGCCGCGGCATGGCCGGGCGCGAACCGCGAACGCGGGCGCGGGCATGAGTGTCGGCGTGCTGGTGCTGGCGCACGCGCCGCTCGGCTCCGCCCTGCTCGACGCGGCGAGGAATATCGTGGGTGCATTGCCACCGCGCGTGGACTGCGTGGAATTCGATCATTCCACGAGCGCTGCGCCCACGCGCGCACGCGCCGAACGCGCACTGGTGGCGCTCGATGATGGCGAGGACGGCGGCGTCCTGGTGCTGACCGACCTTTTTGGTGCGACACCCGCGAACATC
Source organism: Lysobacterales bacterium (assembly GCA_041745755.1). Lineage (GTDB taxonomy): Bacteria > Pseudomonadota > Gammaproteobacteria > Xanthomonadales > Ahniellaceae > JBBQNY01. The sequence goes on along the minus strand of JBGTIG010000164.1, from coordinate 405 downwards.
GCGGCGGGGCTTGGAAACCAGTGCGTGCGCTACCGCTGGCTGGCCGGAGTCAACCTGCCGATGCTGCTGCGCGTGATCAATTACGCGGAATTGCCGCTGGCTGAACTTTACGCGATCGCCGAGAACGGCGGGCACACGGGCGTGGTGAACGATCATGCCCGGTTCTGACGCCTTGCAGGCCGAAGTGACGGTGGTGAATCCGCTCGGCCTGCACGCGCGACCGTCCGCGCGACTCGTGCACCTGCTGGCCCCGTTCGACGCGCAGGTCTGGCTCATCTTTCGCGGACGCGAAATCAACGCCAAGAGCATCATGGGCCTCATGATGCTGGCGGCGCCGCAGGGCGCCGTGCTCGGCGTGCGCGCAGAAGGGCCGGAGGCTGCCGGCGCACTGGCGGCGCTGGTTGC
>JBGTIG010000163.1:0-3703 GCA_041745755.1 Lysobacterales bacterium | reverse complement strand
CCGCATCTGCCGCACCAGGCTCATCACGTGCGCGGCGCGATCGGGGAAGTGGAGCTCGAGCCAGTCGCGGAACAGCTCCCTGATCTCGTGCGGGAGCCGCACCAGGACGTAGCTGCAGTCGCGCGCACCGGCGTCGCGTGCCGCACCGAGCAGCGCTTCGATCTCGTGATCGTTGATCGCCGGGATGATCGGCGCCGTCATCACGCCCACCGGCACGCCGGCCTCCGCGAGCGTGCAAACGGTCCTGAATCGCCGGTGCGGTGCCGAGGCACGCGGTTCCATCTTCGCGGCGAGGCGGTTGTCGAGCGTGGTGATCGAAATAAAGCACTGCACCAGATTCGCCTGCGCCAGCGGCACCAGCAGGTCCAGATCGCGCTCGATCAACGCGTTCTTGGTGATGATCGTGAAGGGATGGCGGGTCTCGAGCAGCAGCTCGAGAATGCCCCGCGTGATCCGGTACTGGCGCTCGATCGGCTGGTAGGGATCGGTGTTGGCGCCGAGATTGATCGGTGACACCCGGTATCCGGGCTTCGCCAGCGTCGCGCGCAACACCTCCACGGCGTTGGTCTTGGCAGTCAGCTTGGTCTCGAAGTCGAGCCCGGGCGAGAGATCGAGGTACGCATGCGAGGGCCGCGCGTAGCAGTACACGCACCCATGCTCGCAGCCGCGGTAGGGATTGATCGAACTGTCGAACGGGATGTCAGGCGAATCGTTGCGCGACACGATCGACCGCGCACGTTCCTCGACAACCGTGGTGCGCGGCGCCGCCGCCGGCTCGCCATCCACGAACCACCCATCGTCCGCGGCTTCCGTTTGCGCCTTCGCGAAACGATTCGGCAGGTCGCGCGCCGCGCCGCGCCCCTTGATGGCAACGTCGGGACGACGCGATTGTGCGATTGCGTCGCCGCCCGCAACGACGGAATCGTCGGTCCCGGTGTCGTCCACGGCATTGAATTCAGGATCGCGCGCAATCATGCGCGAATTGTCGCGTGTCCAGTCTCGTCGCGCGCGACGCCTGTCGGAATTATCAGATTCTCGGACGAATCGCCATGAAGCTTGCGAACAGCAACAACGTAATGAGAACCCAGTTTCCGTCGCGTGTGAGCGTGGGGACGGGCGCGGCGACGACAGCCCCTGACCCGGACGGCCCACCGATGAACTGGCCGAACGCCCTCGGCCGTATGCCTGTCGGGATGACGGCAGCGACGGTGTTCGTGGCCGTGTCGATGACCGAAACGGTGTTGCTCAGACTGTTCGGGACGAAAGCGCGCATGCCGGCCGGATCGACTCCGGCCCCGATCGGTTGAAACCCTACGGGCACTGTGGCAATCACCTGGAACGACGCTGCATCGATGATCGACACGGAATTGCTGCCCGAGTTGGTCACGTAGATTCTCGAGCCGTCCGGGTTAATGCCGATCCCGTATGGATCCACGCCAACCGCCACTTCGCCGACGACCTTGTAACTGACAGTGTCTATGGCCAGGACCCTGTTCCGCTGCAACTGCGTGACGTACACCCTCTCGCGGTGCGGGTCCGGTGCGATGGCGAACGGGGTGGAATCGAGCTCGATCGTCGTGACAATGGTGTTGGTTGCAGCGTCGATTATCCGCAAGCCGGAGTTGCGCGTGACGAATACGCGCGATCCATCTGGGTGCACTGCGACGAGGTGCGCATCGAACTCCATTGGAACGCTGGCTGTGAATTGATTGGACCCGGTGTCGAGCACCAGCAGTTGCTTGTCCGGGACTCGGATGCAATAGAGTCGGGTGCCCATCGGATTGAGCGCCAAGCTCTGCACGGATGTGCCTTCCGCGATGGTCGAGACGACCTGCTGAGTCGTCGTGTCGATGACGGAAATGTTGCGGCTATCTAGATTCGCAACGTAGGCCCGGCGACCCGTCGGTAGCACAGCCACGCCCGCCGGGCTCACGCCCACCGCCACCGTCGCGACAACCGCGTTCGACTCGACATCGATCACCGTTACCGAGTTACCGACGATGTTGGCGATGTACGCGAACGGCGCGCCGAACACGGCGCCCGAAAGAAAGCAAAGCGCAACGAAAAACGCGAGCCGGGCGCGGCGGGCGCCGGGCGGATCTGACGGAAACCGCATCAAGAGTCCGGGAGAATTGCGAGAGCGGCGAACGCTAGCCCCGTGTGGATTGGCGCGCAACGGGAAGTTGCGCGCCGGTAAGTCACGATTCGTCACAGCGCCTTGATGACCTCGTCGGCGAACTCGGAGCATTTGACTTCGGTAGCGCCGGGCATGAGGCGTGCGAAGTCGTAGGTCACCCGCTTGCCCGCGATGGCGCGATCCATGGCCGCGATGATGGCGTCCGCCGCCTCGGTCCAGCCGAGGTAGCGCAGCATCATCTCGCCGGAGAGGATCACCGAGCCCGGGTTGACCTTGTCCATGTCGGCGTACTTCGGCGCTGTGCCGTGCGTCGCCTCGAACACCGCGTGGCCGGTCAGGTAATTGATGTTGGCGCCCGGCGCAATGCCGATGCCACCGACCTGTGCCGCCAGCGCATCGGACAGGTAATCGCCGTTGAGGTTGAGCGTCGCCACCACGTCGTACTCGGCGGGCCGGAGCAGGATCTGCTGCAGGAACGCGTCCGCGATCGAGTCCTTGATGATAAGGCCCGCGCCCGGCTTGCCTTCGGGAATGACGTGCCACGGTCCGCCATCGAGTTCGACCGCGCCGTAGAACTCGCGCGCGACCTGGTAGCCGAAGTCGCGGAACGCGCCTTCGGTGAATTTCATGATGTTGCCCTTGTGCACCAGCGTCAGCGACTTCGACTTGTTCCTGATCGCGTAATCCAGCGCAGAATGCACGATGCGCTCGGTGCCGAGGTAACTGACCGGCTTGCTGCCGATGCCGACCTGCACATCGACCTTGCGCGCGGGCGCACCAATGGTTTCCAGCAACTGCTGCCAGTCGTCGGATTTTTCCTGGGTGCCGAACCGGATCTTGTCGAACTGCTTCGGAAACTCCGTCTGGAGGAAAGACAGGAACTTCTTCGCGTCTTCCGATCCCGGCGCGAACTCGATGCCGGCGTAGATGTCCTCGGTGTTCTCGCGGAAGATCGTCATGTTGATCTTGTCGGGCGCGTTCACCGGGGAGGGCACGCCCTCGAACCAGCGCACGGGCCGCAGGCACACGTAGAGATCGAGCATCTGCCGCAGCGCGACGTTGAGCGACCGGATGCCGCCACCGACCGGCGTCGTCAACGGTCCCTTGATCGATACGAGGTAATCCCTGCACGCATCGACGGTCGATTCCGGCAGCCAGTCGCCCACGGCGTTGAAGGCCTTCTCGCCGGCGAGGACCTCCATCCACATGAGCTGTCGCTGGCCTCCGTACGCCTTCGCGACCGCTGCATCGAGCACCCTCACCGCGGCGCGCCAGATGTCGGGCCCGGTACCGTCGCCCTCGATGAAGGGAATGACCGGCTTGTCGGGAACCGTGAGGCTGCCGCGATCGTTGGTGATGCGCTGCCCTCCGGGCGGCGGCGTCAACGGTTCCGCGCGCGCGGGCGCGGTCGGCTGCTTGGATGAGGTCTGCGCAGTGGCAGCGTCGGTCATGGCGGTCCCCTTGTGGCGTTTGGCGTCGCGCTCCGATCGCACCCCTGCGGGACGCGGGCACCGGCATTGCGAGGGGCGCATTGTCGCAGACGCCGCGCCGCTTTCGTCACCCGCA
>JBGTIG010000162.1:0-6328 GCA_041745755.1 Lysobacterales bacterium | reverse complement strand
GCGGTCTGGGCCCGGGCCAGTTCGGTGTAGCTGAGCTGCTCGGCGGAGGTGTCGATCTGGGCCCACTGCACCAGCTTGCGGGCCGCCGGATCGCCGATCTGGGACATGGCGCTCTGGGCGCCGATCACGTCGCGGGCCCGGGCGGCGGCCAGGCCCTGGCGAAACAGGGCCGTATCCTGATCGTTGAGCACACGCGCCTGATAGCCCGCCGTATAGCCGGCCGTACTGGCGTAGGAGGTCTGGGGGGCGGGCAGGGCCGGGGGATTGGGGGCGAGAACCGCAAGAGCGGCCGCGAGAGTCGTCACCAGCATGATGTGTCCCAATCCCATTGATGCCGGTTGCGGCGTCGCGGCCGGCAACCTACCCTCCAGCGTCTCGTTAGGGGCGCGCGTCGCCCATCCCCACGCAGGTATTCTTCACAATGACCGGCCCCCTGTTCAAGGGCGTGATCACCGCCCTGATCACACCACTTCGTGACGGAATCGTGGACGAGGCCGCTTTCGAGCGACTTCTGGAACGCCAGATCGCCGGCGGGGTTCACGGCGTCGTGCCTATGGGCACCACGGGCGAAAGCGCCACGCTGCATCCTGATGAGCACAAGGCGGTGGTGGAGATGTGCGTGCGCATCGCCGCCGGGCGGGTGCGGGTCATCGCCGGAGCGGGTTCATCGGCCACCGATAAGGCCATCGATTTCGTCCGCCACGCCAAGACCGTGGGCGCCGACGGCGCGCTGGTGGTGACGCCGCCGTATGTGCGGCCCACGCAATCCGGTCTGGTTGCCCACTATCGCGCACTCGCCGATGCGGGCGAGCTGCCCATCGTGCTCTACAACGTCCCGGGTCGAACCGGCTGCGACCTGTTGCCGGCAACCGTCGCCGAACTGGCGGCGCATCCGCGGATCGTCGGCATCAAGGAGGCGCGCACCGATCCCGGGAGGATGCAGGACCTGCTCGCCTTGCGCGCGCCCGGGTTTGCCGTGTTGTCCGGCGATGATCCGACCGCCTTGCGCGCGCTTCGCGCTGGCGCGGATGGCGTGATCTCGGTCGTCGCCAATGTCTGTCCCCGCGCCTTCAGGACGATGTGTTCGGCGGTGGCTGCCGGTGACCTCGCTCGCGCGGAGCGGACCGATGCGGCGCTGGCTTCGATCAACGACCTGCTCGGAGCTGAGCCCAATCCGATCCCGGTGAAATGGTTGTTGCATCGCATGGGATTGATCGGCCGGCATCTTCGCCTGCCACTGCTCCCGCTGGACGCGTCGCTGCATGGGCGCGCCGAGCGGGCGGTCGCGGAAATTGCGCGGCTGGAGGAGCCGTCGCGGCAGGGAAGTCGCGACGCGCTGTTACAATCCGCGCCTTCCGTTGGCTGAGGTCGTGGACAGGATGCAAACGTTGCTGCGTGTAACCGTGTGGTCTTTTCTGCTGGTCTCGCTCGCGGGTTGCAGCTGGTTCCAGACCCGCGAGCGCGGGGACTACAAGGATGCGAAGTCGGCGCAGCCGCTCGAGATTCCCGAAGGACTCGACGCGCCGCGCGACGCTGCGGCGCTCACGATTCCGGACACGACCAGCGGCACCAACGCGACCGTGGTCTCCGATACGCCACCGTCGGTGACGCTGAACGCGGAGCCGATCGTGCCGATCTCGACCCCACTCGCGCCCGCGGAAGCGTACGCCAGGGTCGAGACCGCGCTGCGCGGTACCAGCGGGTTCACCCTCAGCGACGCGAATGCCGAGAGCCGCACCTTCAAGGTCACCACCGAAGTCGCGCAGGCGCGCCGGACGTGGTGGTCCCGCCTGTCGGGCCGCGACCGCACCCGCCAGTCCGTCGAGACGCGCACCGTGGGCGTGCTGGGTGTCAGTGGCGGCGGCAGCGCGGTGGCGGTACAGGATGCCAAAGGCAATGACGACGCGGCGGCGAGGCGTATCCTCACCGCCATCCGCCAGTCTTTGCGCTAGAAGTCCCGGCGGTTGAGGCGTTCCGGCGGTCGCAGCCCGCGCGGTGCCGGTCGCCCGGACCTCCGGGAAATCTCTGTCAAGTGTTTATGCAGTACCGGGAGGCACCGCGGCCTGACAATTCCCGGTGGGACTCCGGCAGACCTGCGCCACGTGTCGGTGCGGAAGTTGCGTGGATCAGCGCTCGAGTTGTTCGAGTTTGCCGGGCACGTTTTCCCATTCCTTGGCGTCGTCCGGTGCCTCCTTGCGGACCGTTATCACCGGCCATTCCCTCGAAAGTTCGGCGTTGAGCGCGACGAACTGCTCCTGGCCGGCGGGAACATCGTCTTCAGGATAGATCGCGGTGACCGGACACTCGGGTTCGCACAGCGTGCAATCGATGCATTCGTCCGGATCGATCACGAGGAAGTTCGGCCCCTCGTGAAAGCAGTCGACGGGGCATACCTCGACGCAATCGGTGTATTTGCACTTGATGCAGTTTTCGACCACTACGAAAGGCATCGAGCTCGGAATCCAGGGCAGTCTGCGGTGGGCATCGAACGCTGAAAGCATGCACAAGGCACGGTGACGCGGTGAGGCGAGGCAGACCCGGGCAAACCCTGCCGATTGCGGTGTGGCGCTCCCTACGAGGTTCGAACTCGTGTTCCCGCCTTGAGAGGGCGGTGTCCTGGGCCACTAGACGAAGGGAGCTTGAGAACGAAGGCACCCGCGAACCCGATCCGGCGACGGGTCCACTTGAGCGCCGCAAAACGAGGCGCGTAGTATAGGTCCATTGATACGGAGAACAACACGAATGCCGTGGGATTGGCTCGGTAGCCGACTGCCGATATTGCGCAAGCTCAGGAGCGATGCATCGCAAGTCGCGCTCACCTCGACCACCACCGCGCATGTCGTGAGTTCGTCGGTGCCCAAGACGACAGCCCCCACGGCGGCGTCGGCGCCGAGGCGCGCGTCCAGCCGGCCGCCGCCCCGCGCAAACCTGGCGACGGTGATTCCGCGCGAGGCGCACCCCATCTCCCGCAAGGCGATCAGCCCGAATGCACTCCGGGTGCTGTATCGATTGCGGGAGGCGGGGTTCGACGGATATCTGGTGGGCGGCGCCGTGCGCGACCTGCTCGTCGGAATCGGGCCCAAGGATTTCGACATCGCGACCAATGCGCGCCCCGAGCAGGTCCGGCACCTGTTCCGCAACTGCCGGTTGATCGGCCGCAGGTTTCGCCTCGCGCACGTAATCTTCGGTCCGGAAATAATCGAAGTGGCCACGTTCCGCGCGGGTGGCGACGACGGCAGTGGCGACCGTTCCGTGGTCGATGGCCGCATCGTGCGCGACAACGTCTACGGCAGCATCGAGGACGACGCGGAGCGCCGCGACTTCACGGCAAACGCGTTGTACTACTCCATCGAGGATTTCTCGGTGCACGATTTCGTCGGGGGATTCGGCGATGTCGAGCGACGCATCCTCCGGCTGATCGGCGACCCCGAAGCACGCTATCGGGAGGATCCCGTGCGGATGCTGCGTGCCGTGCGGCTGGCGACCAAGCTTGGATTCACCATCGAAGAGCAGTCGGCGGAGCCGATATCGCGGCTGGCCAGCCTGCTCGCCGATGCGTCGCCTGCGCGACTCTTCGACGAGTCGCTCAAGCTCCTGCTCGGAGGGCACGCCCGGGAGAGCGTGCGGATGCTCGAACGTTTCGGACTGCTGGATGCGGTATTGCCGGCCACCGCCATCGCCCTGCGTGAACCCGGTCGGGATCCGCACCGGCAACTGGTGGACGCGGCACTTGCACAGACCGATCAACGATTGCGGGAAGAACGTTCGGTCAGCCCCGCGTTCCTGTTCGCGGCGCTGCTCTGGCCTGCCGTCGTGCCGCGCTTCGAGGCCGCGATCGCGCAGGGACACGAAACGCAGGTTGCCTGGGGCATCGCCGCCGACGAGGTATTGATCGAACAGGTGCGGCGCGTGGCGTTGCCCAGACGTTTCAGCACGCCGATGATCGAGATCTGGCAGTTGCAGTCGCGCTTCGAGCATCTGCAACGCAAGCGGGTCGTGCGGCTGCTGGCGCATCCGAGGTTTCGCGCGGCTTACGATTTCCTCGCGTTGCGCGGCGAATTCGAGCCGGAGGCGGCGGCGCTGCACGCCTTCTGGCACGACGTCGAAGGCAAGCCGGAGTCTGTCGATCTCGCACTGCGCCGGGTCAAGGGCGGACCGGGTGGCGAAGCGGCGAGTGAGGCCGCGCCGCGCAAGCGTCGTCGCCGTGGCGGACGCGGTCGCGGCAAGGATGCGACGGCGACGCCGCCCACGAATATCCCGGCGTGAACCAGGGCGGCATTTTCATCGGACTCGGGGCGAATCTAGGCGATCGCCGGGAGATGATCGAGCACGCGATCCGGCGGCTCGATGCCCATCCCGACATCGACGTGCTCAAGGTTTCGGGCATGTTCCACACCAGTCCCTGGCGGGTCGACGACCAGCCCGATTACGTCAATGCCGTGGCGGAAATCGCGACCCGGCTCGATCCTGCCGCACTGCTCGAGCGATTGCTTGCGGTGGAACGCGAGCTCGGCCGTGAACGCAGCACGGCAACCCGGTGGGCCGCACGCACCATCGATCTCGATCTGCTGCTCTACCGCGATACCATCATCGACAGCCCGAGTTGCCGGGTTCCGCATCCCCACCTGCACGAACGCGAGTTCGCGCTCAGGCCGTTGCTCGAAATCGCCCCGGGCGTGCGTATTCCCGGGGTGGGATCCGCGAGCGAATGCCTGACAGCGGTGGCAGCACGCACCCCGTCGTCCGTCCGCCCGCAGATAGTGGCGTGAGTCCATGAGCAACGAAGCCACGCCAAACGCCGCCAGGGTCCCCGTCACCGTGCCGTGGCTGGCGGGAGCTCGCACGCGCGCGGTCCCGCTGGTCGCGACAACGGCATACGACGCCACGCTTGCTCGCACGATCGACGCGGCCGGCATCGACATCGTGCTGGTGGGCGACTCGCTGGGAATGGTCGTGCAGGGCCGCGCCAGCACGCTCGGCGTCAGCATGGACGACATGGTCTACCACAGCACCTGCGTCGCCCGCGGCGTGGAACGCGCCTTGCTGATCGGCGACATGCCGTTCGGGAGTTATCCGTCGCCGCAACGGGCCTTCGACAACGCCGCGCGATTGCTGGGCGAGGGTGGCGCCGCGATGGTGAAGCTGGAAGGGGCAGGGCCCGTACTCGAATCGATCGGGTATCTGGCGACGCGCGATATTCCCGTCTGCGCGCACCTTGGCCTCACGCCACAGTCTCTGCATCGCATGGGCGGATTCCGTGTGCAGGGCCGCGCGGCGGATGCAGCGGAGGGGCTCCGGAAGGACGCGCTCGCGGTGGCGACCGCAGGCGCCGCCTTGCTGGTCCTCGAAGGCGTGCCCGCCGGGCTTGCGCGGGAGATCACCGCGGCATCACCCATTCCCACCCTCGGCATCGGCGCCGGCATCGATTGTGATGGACAGATTCTCGTCTGCTACGACATCCTGGGATCGACCCACGGCAAGCGGCCGCGCTTCGTCGCCGATTTTCTCGCGGGGGAGGGTTCGATCGAGGCGGCATTCGCTGCGTTCGCCGCTGCGGTCCGCGAACGACGTTTTCCCACAGCGGCGCACAGCTACTGATGCGCAGGATCGCCGTCACTGCCAAGCCTCGCTGCCGATGAGCGTGCCCGCCGCCCTCGTTGCGCGCAGCTACTGATGCGCACGGTCGATTCGGTCACCGACGTGCGCGCACTCGCGGCACGCTGGCGTGCGCAAGGCGACGACATCGCGCTGGTGCCAACCATGGGCAACCTGCACGCCGGCCATCTTGCGCTCGTAACGGCAGCTCGCCTGCACTGCCGGCGCGTGATCGCCACGGTGTTCGTCAATCCCACCCAGTTCGGACCGACGGAGGACTTCTCGCGATACCCGCGTACGCCGGACGAGGATTCCGCGCAGCTGGTGGAAAGCGGATGCGACGCGCTGTTCCTGCCATCGAGCGATGAGGTGTATCCGCTCGGCATCGCCCAGGCGGTGCGGGTCGAGGTTCCCGGTCTGTCCGACATCCTGTGCGGGCGTTTCCGGCCCGGTCACTTTGCCGGCGTGGCCAGCGTCGTCCTCAGGCTCCTCAACATGGTCGAACCCGACGTGGTGTGCCTCGGGAACAAGGACTTCCAGCAGGTGCTCGTGATCCGCCGCCTGGTCGCGGATCTTTCGCTTCGCGCACGCGTGGTTCCGGTGCCGACGGTTCGCGCCGAGGACGGCGTCGCGCTCAGTTCACGCAACCAGTTTCTGGACGCGCGACAGCGGCGCGCCGCAGGTTCGATCGCGCAGACCCTCGGGCACATGCGCGAGGCCCGGCTCGCCGGCG
>JBGTIG010000161.1:0-6658 GCA_041745755.1 Lysobacterales bacterium | reverse complement strand
GCCGCCGAGTCGGCGCGTCTGTGCGCTGCGCTGCGCGCGACGCACCGCACAAGGGGCTTTGGCGATGCGCTCTCACACAACCCGGGTTGATGGCGCGCTGCCGCTGCGTCCCGGACGCAACGCGCCTTTCGGAAACAGTAGACAACCCGTTCGATCGAACCCCTACCACTGATTCGGTATTCTTCCGGCATGCGCGCAGAACCCACAGGAAATGCGGCCCGGGTCGTATGATACCTTCCATCGACGAGCTGCTGTCGCAGTACGACCCTTGCCTGCCACTCGAGGAGGCATCGACGATTCCTGCGTCCTGGTACACCGACGAGCGCATCGCGGCGCTGGAGCGCCGCACGACGTTCGCGCGCAGCTGGCAACTCGCGGGACGCATCGATCAGGTACGCGAGGCGGGGGACTTCCTCACCTGCGAGATCGCGGGCGAACCCATCCTTGTGGTACGCGGAAACGACGGCGTGCTGCGGGGATTCTTCAATGTCTGCCGCCACCACGCCGCTGCGGTAATGACCGAGGCGCAGGGCCGCGCCCGGAACCTGCGCTGCCCGTATCACGGCTGGACCTACACGCTCGAGGGTGCGCTCAAGGGCACGCCGGCGTTCCAGAGCGAATGCCACTTCGACCGTGGCGCGCACGGATTGGTGCCGGTGGCGACCGCGGTATGGGAAAGCTGGGTGTTCGTGCGGCTGGAGGCGGAGGGAGGTTCACTCGAGGACTTCTTGGGGGCTTCGCTCATTGAAGAAGTGGGCAGGCTCGGACTTTCCCGCAACTATTGGTTCCACCGCCGCCACTATCTGTTCGACTGCAACTGGAAGGTGTTCGTCGACAATTACCTCGACGGCGGTTATCACGTCCCGCACCTGCACAAGGGGCTCGACAGCGTGCTCGACTTCCGCAACTACACCATCGAGAACGGAGCGAACCACTGCCTGCAGTCGAGCCCCATCGTGCGCGGCGACGGGGCGGCGCAGGGCGCGAACGCTACGTTCTCGGAGCTTCGAGGCGGCGATCGTGCGCGCTACTACTGGATCCATCCCAACTTCATGATCAACGTGTACGAAGGCATGATGGACACCAACCTCGTACTTCCGCTCGGAATCGACCGCACCGAAGTGATCTTCGACTTCTACTTCGCCGACGTCTCCGCAGCGGCAGCCGATCGCAACCGCGCGAGTATCGAGGTCAGCCAGATCATCCAGGACGAGGACATGGCGATATGCAAGTCCGTGCAGCGTGGGCTCAATTCGCGCGCGTACTCGACCGGGCGCCTGTCCGTCCGCCGCGAGGCGGGCGAGCATCTCTTCCACCGCATCCTGCACGCCGACCTTGCGTCGACCGGATGACGCGGTTTTCGCAAGAGCTTGCCCTCAGGTTGCGAACATCCGGACGGCGAACGCGATCCACAGCGCAAGCAGCACGAGAGCGCTTGCGGCGTAGGCGCGAAAGCGGTGCATCACACGGTTGTAGGTGCAGTGGATGACACTGTGCAATGCGCGCAGGATCACGAACAGCCATGCTCCGTAGACGAGGAGGGGCGTCTGTGCCTGCGTCGCGATCAGCGCAAGGCAGAGCACATAGAACAGCACAGGCAACTCGAACAGGTTGGCAAAATTGTCGGCCGCCGCCGTGTTCTCGAGGCGTTCCCGTCGTTGACCCGAAGTCGCCATCGCTTGCGGGTGGATGCGCCGGAGGCGCATCTCGGCGATGCGTGCGGTGAACATGCGGATCATCACCGCGAAAGTCACCGCGACCATCGCGAGCATGGGCAGCAGGATGGCGTGGCTCTGCATGGCTCGGTCTCCGCTTGCAGATAGCAGCAGCTTGACACGCGTTCTTGGGGGGGGGTAGTGTGCGCCTCCCCGCCACCAACATTCCCGACTCGAGGGCAATCATCGCCCGGCAAGTAGAAGAAGTTGCAGCGCAAGCGGAACTGTGCGCGTGCTTCGCAGTCATATTTTCATCTCTCAACCACTAGGAATGCCCGATTGAGAAATGTGTTCTTGGCTTCTGCTATGGCGTTGCTGTTGGTAGCCGGGCTTTGGGCGTTGCGCACGGATGCGCCCGATGCAAATTCGATTGCGGCAGGCAATAACCCAAATGCTCAACTCGCCGACGATTTTCCGGACAGCAACGGCGAAGCGACGCTCAATACAACGGCTGTAACGCGATCAACCGACCGCATGGTCGCGGGTGCGCGGACCAGCGTACTAAGCGCCGCCGACATCGAATCCCAACGCAAGGGTCGGGAGGCAATCGGCAAGAGCTTCACGGGCCGTCCGGGCGAGACCTACACCGTTCAGAACCTTGCCGCGGAGTTTGCGAGCCTCTCGCAACAGGCGAAGGCGGGCGACCTCGTGGCGGCACGGACGCTGTTCGAGGGACTCGACAATTGCGCAACCGCACCGCATACCTTGAAACGTATGCAGAAGATGATGGATATCACGGCAGCGTCCGACGCGAAAGCGCTCGCGCAGGGACGCAGCACGGGAAGCGATCCTGTCGCATCCCAGGCATTGATCCAGGAGCGTTTCCGGCGCTGCGGAGGCCTCGGCGAAGAACATCTGCTGGCGCGTCGGGAGTTCGGACAGTTGCTGGCCGACGCCGGGGATGAGTTTGCCCGTCTTCAGTACCAGTATTGGGCGATGCCGACCCCGGAAGCGCCCGAGTATCCGGCGAGACTTGCGGACGTCCGGGCCCAGACGACGCGGTATTTGGACGAGGAACTCGCTCGAGGCAACTCCCGCGCACTTAGATCATACGCGTCGATGCATACAACGAATCTCCTGGGCGTGGAGGATGCCTACAGAAGATACATGTACGGCTACGCCTATGCGCAAACGCCGGGACTGCGCTCCGGAGACATCGTGTATTTCAGTTTGGCGGCGGCAGAGTCGCAAATGACACCTGAGCAGGTCGCCCGGGCGCAGCGCGAGGGAATCGCGCTTTTCAATGATTGTTGCCGCGGTCCATAGGACTTGGGTGCGGCACCTTTGGGGAGGATCGCAACAGTGTCGAAATACAAAGGGTACGTCTTACTGCTTGGATCGTTGCTGTTCGGAGGCTTTGTATTCGCCGCGATGTCGATATGGTTCTGGAGCTATTTCCCGGCGCAAGGCGAAACACAAGAGCAGACTTTGCGAGACCTGAGTGTTCCCAACCGGCCAACAGGTACTGTGATTTCAGTTGTCAACTACGACACGGGCTACTACGAGAACTTCCTGTGGAACGGACAAGCGTTTCAGCCGACTGGCGAATCCGGTTACCGAGATTCGCAAGGAGGCCCGCTCGATGGCGGCTCGGGAGGCTCTGGCGGCGCTAGCGGCGGCGGAGGCACTGGCGGCCATTTTCCGGGTGGTGGATCGGGTGGCGGTGGCGGCGGCTGGCAGAGCTGCATGCTTATCAACGGCCAGCAGCATGGTGATTGCGCACCCGTCTAGCCCGGAAATTTCACGAGCATCGGGAAGCGGCGGCGTGGAAACCTCTTAGAAATTGAGTCTTCGAGACAAGTAGCAGGGGCCACGCCGTCGTGACTGAGCGTGCCGAGCGCAGCGACTTCTTTGGCGAGTTTGGGCGGCCCGCTTCGAGTCTTCGTGTTCGAGGGTGGCGAGTTCAGTTCGGATGCGGGCGCGGTGCGGCGTTTCGAAGGCGGACTTTGTCGCGCCGGCGCGGGTTGCATCGCCGCGCTCACTGCACCTGGCGCTGTTGCTGGCGCGCTTTCGTCGCCAGGGCGAAGCGTGGCTCGATTGGACCATCGCGCAGCATGCCTGCGACGAGGCAGGCGCCGACCGCAGGGCCGTTCTTGAAGCCGTGGCCCGAGCCGCCGCCGGCGATCCACACGTTGTCGAAGGCGGGATGGCGGTCGATGACGTAGTCGCCATTCGAGGTGTTTTCGTACTGGCACACTTCCGCGCCGAGCAGCGGCGCGGCAGCGAGCGCCGGGAAACGCCGCGCCAGGAACCCGCGCGCGTCGGCAATGCGCTCGGGGCTCGGCACGCGATCCAGGGAGTCGGGATCGACGGCCTCTCCGTGGGTATCGTGGGCGAGTTTGACGCCCCGGCCATCGATATCGGGACAGCCGTAGTAGCCGCGCTCGAAATCCAGCCAGACCGGCAAGGCAGGCGCGGCGAAACTGCGCTCGCCGGAAGCGACGCCGAAATAAAACACTTCCTGCCGAGTGGGAAAGATGCGCCCGCCGAGCACATCAGGCAGCGCGCTGCCGAGCCACGGCCCGCAGGCGAACACGAAGTACTCGGCGCCAATGACGTCGCCCGACCCGGTCCTGACTGCCGCGAGATGTCCGCCACCGGTCGGCGCGATGACACTGCCGATGCGAACCCCGGCACCGGTGCGCAGATTGTCGTCAACCAGGGCCTGCACGGCACGACGTGCCAGCAGCGCGCCGCTTCCGGGTTCGAGAACACCCCAGCCCCCCGGTGGCACCACTATTTGCGGATACCGTCGTGCGAGCGCATCGGTATCGAGTACCTCGTGGTCAACTCCGTTGCGCGCAAGCACCGCGACCGATTGCGCGGTCGGTGCGTAATCCGCAGCTGAGAGCGTGAGCACTCCCGTCTGACGGAACAACTCGGGACGTTCGATGTGCGCGAAGAAGTCCTTCCACTGTTCGAGCGAGCGCTGCGCCATACGGGTGTAGATCTCGTCCGGCCCGTACGCCATGCGGATCACCCGCGTCTCCCCACCGGAGCTCGCGCGTGCGTTGGCCGGCCCATACTGGTCGACCATCAGCACCCGCAGTCCCGCGCGCAGCAGATGCCAGGCCGTCCAGGCGCCGAATACGCCGACGCCGATCACCACCACGTCCCAGTTCTTTTGCATGCGCCGGTCTCGACTTCAGGGGGCAATTCGTCCGCAGCGCCGGCGACGATCGCACAGCCGCCGGGTTCGCGGTAGCTGCGGCTTGCAGACCATCGAGCGCCGCCTCTTCCGATCTCAGCCCGAGGCGATTTACCTGTGCAGGTCCCGGCCTTCCAGGTTTCCGTTCCAGCCCGATCGGGCCAGCGGCCGTGGTGCGTATCAGGGCTCGGCGGGGAAGTAATAGACGCGACGGATCAGCGCACCCGAGAATTCATAGACCGCCACGCCGCGCTGCGACCGCTTGCCCTTCGGCGTTTCCCAGCTGGCGACCTCGACCGCGCTGGCGCGCCGCGGCGTAGCGACGATGCCCCTGATTTCCGAACGGCATGAAGGGCACGATTTGAAGTACGCGTCCATGCTCGAGACCAGTTGCGGCTTGCCCCGGGTCTCAGCGGAGATCGTGGTGCCATCGACGGCAAGCCACTCGACGTCGTCGGTGACGAGCCTTGCCATCGCGGCGCTGTCCTGCTGGTTGAACGCGGCGACGAAACCGTTCACCAGCTGCTTGCGTTCCGCGACAGAAATTCCTTCGCCCGACCAGGCAGGCGCGGCGAGCAGGGCGAAGGTCAGCGCTGCGACGTGAACTGGGCGGGCCATGCGGAAGATTCCCCCTGAGTGCGTTCGTAAGTATCTGCAAGGCCGCGATCTGGCGCCGCGGGCTCGAACTCGATTATTGAAGTGCGCGGATCCAGCAGCGGCGCGAGCTCGTAGACATTGCGATAGCCGTGAGTGTAGAGCGCCACATACGTCGAGAGGTTGAGCGACGCGTCTGCGCGCTTGGTGGGGAAGGCGCGCGGAGAATTCTCGAAGTTGTTGTTGCAGTAGATCAGGATGCGGGTGTTCGTATCCGGCAGGAGCTCGGCGAGACTTGCGATGGTGATGTCGGGAAAGCTCAGGTTGATCGCGCCCCTGACGTGCATCAGTTCGAACTTTTCTGCGCTGCGCGCATCGAGAACCACGGTTCCGGGCTCCCGCCGCATGCGGTCGAAGTCGCGTTCCGACAGGCGCCTGTCCGCGCGGTGCTGCGCTGCCTCGGCCGCGGTGCCGAGAAAACCCTGCATGTCGATCGCCGGATTGGCGGGCGGCGCATCGAGCGCCGCGGCGGTTGCGAGCGTCGAGCACAACGCCCAGGTGGCAATGCACAGCAGAATCTTCATTCGCCCGGCCTCGTCGCTGTAAGCAGCGGCACGTGGATGGGCAGACTTCGGCCGCCAATGCGAGTTCCCGGGCCGAGTTCCAGGGCCCCGTTTCCCCGGCAGATTTCCAGGGCCAAGTCTTCCGGGCGGAGTCATCCAGGACCGAGTCATCCAGGACCGGGTTTACGGGCCCGCTTGCCCGCCGAATTTCCCGGCCGAGCTTTCCGGGCTGAGGTTCCGGGGCGCAGTCTCCTCGAGCACGGTTGCCGCCTCCACTCGAGCGCGGTCGCCGCCTCCAACAGCTCTCCAGATATCCCTCCACCTTTGGAGTGAAAAGAGATATGACCTCACATTGCGCCCTACGTCCGCAGGATCTCCTCACGCCTTGACCACGCCCGACCCTTTTCCCCTGAGCTTCAGCAGGACACTTGCGCTTGACGGCCAGCTTCGCGCACATGAACATCCCGCGCATATCGCCCTTTTCGGGCGCTACTTAAGCGTTGGACCTCATGAAATCAAACGCAGCGGCATTCATAGCTCTGATGTCTGCGTCTGCCGTGTGCGGGGCTGACTCGCCAGCATGGAATGTGCCCGTGGTAGCTGCCGGAGAAAGTGGTCAGTGCTACGCGCGGTCCGTT
>JBGTIG010000160.1:0-2654 GCA_041745755.1 Lysobacterales bacterium | reverse complement strand
GCGGCTCGCGCAGCGGGGACCGGCGTCCATCGCGGGGCTGAGTGACGAGGCGGACGTCAGCAGGCAGGCGGTGGCCAAGCACCTGCGGGTGCTTTCACGCGCGGGGCTGGCCAGCGGACGTCGCCAGGGTCGCGAGCACCTGTGGCGTTGCCGGCCGGCGACACTGCATACGGCACAGGCCTATCTCGCTGAGGTCGGGGCTCGCTGGGACGACACGCTCGAACGCCTCAAGCTCTTTGCCGAATCGTAGCGACCCGCTGGACTACCCCATGCCGTCGGCTTCTGGCGCAAACGCTCGCCACGGACCGCGTGTTCACGGCCGATTGCGAATGCGGCGCGCATCTTCGCCCGTTCCTGTCCCCAAGTGGAGGCCGCCGTGATCCACCGGATTCTGCCGATCATCCTGCTTTCCCTGCTGGCAGTCGCCTGTGCTGCGGCGCCCGAGCCGCAGTCCCGCGACGGCACCGCGGGCGCAACGCCGGCCCTGGCCGAGTCCGGGGCCATGTGCGGAGGAGTCGCCGGCGTGCAATGCGCCGATGGCCAGTGGTGCGACTATCCCGATGACTCGGCCTGTGGCTACGGTGACGGCTCCGGGATCTGTCGACCTCGCCCCGAGGCGTGCACGATGCAGTACGACCCCGTGTGCGGTTGCGACGCCATCACCTACGGCAACGCGTGCCAGGCGAGTGCGGCAGGGGTCGACGTCACCATGAAGGGCGAGTGCGCGATGAAGTCGAACGTGCGATGACATAGCGGACCACCGCTCGAACCGGACGCCAGCGTTCTCCAGCGCACGACTGGCGCAGCGCCCGCTGCCGGCGCGTTCGCGGGAACCTCGTCCCCATCGCGGAGCTTGCAAGGACGGAACGTGGCCCCAGATTGTCGAATCGATCCGGAGGTTCCATGCAGCATCGTCCCGACACCTTTTACGGCACCACCATCGTCTCGATCCGGCGCGACGGGCAGGTCGCGCTCGGCGGCGACGGGCAGGTGACGCTCGGCAATACCGTGATGAAGTCGAATGCCCGAAAGGTGCGCCGCCTCGCCAAGGGCGAAGTGCTGGCGGGCTTTGCCGGTGCCACCGCCGATGCGTTCACGCTGTTCGAACTGTTCGAGGCGAAGCTCGAGAAGCACAACGGCCAGCTCTCGCGCGCGGCGGTGGAGCTGGCCAAGGACTGGCGCACCGAACGCCGCCTCGGCAAGCTCGAGGCACTGCTCGCCGTTGCCGACCGCGAGACTTCACTGATCATCACCGGCTCCGGGGATGTGCTCGAGCCCGAGCACGGGTTGATCGCGATCGGGTCGGGCGGTCCGTACGCACAGGCAGCCGCCAAGGCACTCCTCGAGAACACCGGATTGACGGCTTCCGAAATCGTCGAACGCGCGCTCAAGATCGCCGGCGACATCTGCATCTACACCAACCATACGCACACCATCGAAACGCTCTAGAGACCCGTAGGAGCGTCTCGCCGCGCAGTGCGCGGCGTGGCGCGAATCGGATTTCCGGATCGCGCCATCGCGCTCCGCGCGAAGACGCTCCTACAGGACCAATTGGCAAAGCCCATGCCCGCACAGACACCACAGGAAATCGTCGCCGAACTCGATCGGCACATCGTCGGCCAGAGCGACGCCAAGCGCGCGGTCGCGATCGCGCTGCGCAATCGCTGGCGGCGTATGCAGCTCGATCCGGAACTGCGCCGCGAGGTGATGCCGAAGAACATCCTCATGATCGGCCCGACCGGCGTCGGCAAGACCGAGATCGCGCGCCGGCTCGCGCAGCTTGCGGATGCGCCGTTCGTCAAGGTCGAGGCCACCAAGTTCACGGAAGTCGGATATGTCGGCAAGGATGTCGAGGCGATCGTGCGTGATCTCGCCGATGCGGCGGTCAAGATGGCCCGCGACGCCGCCAAGGCGAAGGTTCGCGACGGCGGAGAACGTGCGGCCGAGGAACGCATCCTGGACGCGCTGCTGCCGCGCGCGCAGGCGGTGCGCGTCTGGGGCGAGGACCAGCCTGCGAGCCCCGAGCACAGCGATACCCGCGAGAAGCTCCGCCAGCAGCTGCGCGAGGGCAAGCTCGACGATCGCGAGATCGAAATCGAGATCTCGATGAACGTCGGTGTCGAGATCATGGCGCCGCCCGGCATGGAGGAGATGACGCAGCAGCTCCGCCAGATGTTCGCGACCCTGGCGGATCAGAAGAAGAACAAGCGCAGGATGAGCGTCAAGGCCGCCCGCCCGCTGCTCGCCGACGAAGAGGCAGCGCGACTGGTCAACGAAGAGGAGGTCAAGCAGCAGGCGCTCGAGAACTGCGAACAGAACGGCATCGTCTTCATCGATGAGATCGACAAGGTCTGCCAGCGCGGTGAATGGCATGGCGCCGGCGTGTCCCGCGAGGGTGTGCAGCGCGACCTGCTGCCGCTGGTCGAAGGCTCCACGGTGAATACGCGCCACGGCACCATCAAGACCGACCACATCCTGTTCATTGCCTCCGGCGCCTTCCACGTGGCCAAACCCTCGGATCTCATTCCCGAGTTGCAGGGCCGGTTTCCCATTCGCGTGGAGCTGCGCGCGCTCAGTGTCGACGATTTCGAGCGCATCCTCACCGAACCGCAGGCGGCGCTCACGCGCCAGTACGAGGCGCTGCTCGCGACCGA
>JBGTIG010000159.1:0-1900 GCA_041745755.1 Lysobacterales bacterium | reverse complement strand
CGCCCGCCCGCCAGTTGCGGGCGGTCCAGCCCTGCTGGGTCGATTCGAAAGTCCCGTGCCGGCGCTGCGGGAGCATCCGCGTGGCACCCGCAGTGCCCGCCAGCGAGAATCTTGCGACGTCGTGGGCTTGCCGCGCGCAGGCTTCGAGCACCAGCCTCTGCGTCGCCGGCTCATGGCGCGCGGTCAGCTGCCACGCTGCCGGTTCCTGCGCGGCGACGGGCGTGAGCACGCCCGTCGCAACCAGCAGCATCGAGGCGCTTCGCAGAAAACCCACGCGCGATCCCACGCGTGTGGGGAGAGGGAGCGGCGCGACAGTTCCCGCGGGAACGCGTTCTGTCGCAACCGTTGGTTGCAGGAAGTGGGTCATCCGGGCAGGACAACACAGGCATCGCGAAGATTCCGTGCGCGTCGCGTGACAGCCACGTTTCCGGGCCGTTGGCCCGGCACCTGGGCGCCGTGGCTTCACGTGTCGCCGCGCGTCGGCTCTCGCGTCGCTGTGGATGCGTCGCTGTCGCGTGCAGGGAACCTGACTCGGCCGATGGACGAATGCCATCGCGCACGATCCCCGTGCGATCACTCGCGATCGCTGGTGAAATGTCCGGGTTAAACTCGTGTCATGGATGTCTCACTCCTGCTTGACGTGCTGAATCCCGATCAGCGCGCTGCAGTCAGCGCACCCGCGGGGCATTATCTGGTGCTCGCCGGTGCCGGTTCCGGCAAGACGCGCGTGCTCGTGCACCGTATCGCGTGGCTCACCCAGGTTGAACGCGCGAGCCCCTTGAGCGTGCTCGCCGTGACGTTCACCAACAAGGCCGCGGGCGAGATGCGCGCCCGTGCCGGGGCACTGGTGCGCGACGGGGGGCGCGGTCTCACGGTCGGCACCTTTCACGGCATCGCGCATCGCATGTTGCGTCGGCACTGGCGCGAGGCGGGATTGCCCGAGGCCTTCCAGATCCTCGATGCCGACGATCAGACGCGACTGCTCAAGCGCGTCATCGCCGACATGAATCTGGACGAAGCGCGCTTCACCGCGCGACAGACCGCATGGTTCATCAACGCAGCCAAGGACGAGGGCAAACGGCCCGATCGCGTCGATGCGGGCAACAACCCTTTCGCACGTACGCAGCGCGACATCTACGTCGAGTACGAAGCGCGTTGCCGGCGACTCGGACTGGTGGACTTCGCGGAACTACTCCTGCGCGCGTTCGAGCTCTGGCGCAACGATGCGTCGCTGCTTCAGCACTACCGGGGTCGCTACGCGCATCTGCTGATCGATGAATTCCAGGACACCAACGAGATCCAGTACCTCTGGGTGCGCGAACTCGCCGGTGAGACCGGGCAGGTATTCGTGGTCGGTGACGACGACCAGGCGATCTACGGCTGGCGTGGCGCGCGCGTGGAGAACGTGCAGCGCTTCCTGCGCGACTTTCCCGAAGCGACGACGCTCAAGCTCGAACAGAACTATCGCTCGACTGCGAACATCCTCGGCGCTGCCAACGCGATCATCGCCAACAACCCCGATCGGCTCGGGAAGCAGCTGTGGACCGCGGACGCGCCCGGCCACGTCATCGAGGTCTACGCCGCCTATAACGAGCAGGACGAGGCACGCTTCATCACCGAGTGCATTCGCGCGTGGGTGCGCGAGGGCGGTTCGCCCGCCGATTGCGCGCTGCTCTATCGATCCAACGCACAGTCGCGGGTGCTCGAGGAGCAGCTGGTGCTGGAGGACATCCCCTACCGGGTGTACGGGGGTCTGCGCTTCTTCGACCGCGCGGAAGTCAAGGATGCGCTGGCCTATCTTCGACTCGTCGCCGGTCGCGACGACGACACCGCGTTCGAGCGCGCGGTCAATACGCCGCCACGCGGCATCGGCGACCGCACGCTCGCGGTGCTGCGCGCA
>JBGTIG010000158.1:0-5851 GCA_041745755.1 Lysobacterales bacterium | reverse complement strand
GGCGGCGAGGCGCTCCGCGCGCACCGGCTTGACCAGGTAATCGAGCGCATTGGCCTCGAACGCGGCCAGCGCATGATCGTCGAACGCGGTGCAGAAGATGACCGCCGGTGCCGGTTCGTGCGCCGCGAGGTGGCGCGCGACTTCCAGTCCGTCGATCGCCGGCATCACGATGTCGAGCAGCAGCACATCGGCGTGCGTGCTCTCGGCCATCGCCAGGGCACTCGCCCCGTCGGCCGCCTCGCCCACCACGGTGACGCCTTCGATATCGGCCAGCAGCGCGGCCAGACGTTCGCGGGCCAGCGTCTCATCGTCGACGATCAGGACTCTCATCGCGGCACCACCACTTCGCAGACGTACATTCCCTCCGCATCATGCACCAGCAGGCGCGCCGCGTCTCCATGGTGGAACGCAAGCCGCTGCCGCACGTTGTCCAGCGCGATGCCGTGCCCCGCGCGCACGGCCTGCGCGCTCGGCGGACGCGGATTGCTGATCCGGACCGTGACGTGCGTGGAGTCGCTCCGCCCCTCGATCGCGACCTCGCCGCCATTGGCCAACGCGCTGATGCCATGGTGCACCGCGTTCTCGACCAGCGGCTGCAACAGCAGCGCGGGCATTGGCGTGTCGAGTGGCAACGTGTCCGTGTCCCAGCGCACCCGCAGCCTGTCGCCGAGGCGAAGCCGCTCGATCTCGAGGTAGCGCCGCACCAGTTCGAGCTCGTCGCCCAGGGTGCCGAGGCGGTCGCCGGTGGCGAGCGCGGCCCTGAAGAGTTCGGAAAGATCCTCGACCGCGAGTTCCGCGTCGCGCGGTCGCAAGGGTATGAGGCTCGCGATCGTGTTCATGCTGTTGAAGAGGAAATGCGGTCGGATGCGCGCCTGCAACGCCACGACCTGAGCGTGGGCCTGGCCGCGCTCGTGGCGGCGACGGGCGGAACTGATGTAGAGGTAGCGGAACAGCACGCCGCTGGCGAGCATCGCGATCAGCGTGTTGCCCAGCACGAAATGCAGGGGGTGGGACAACGCGGAAGCGATGCCTGCACCGGCCCACTGCCCTTCCAGCATCGGCGTGAGCGGAATCAGCGCGGCGCTCGTCGCCAGCGCCATCAACGGCAGCACGAGCCAGGCGCCGGTGAGCGTGAGTGCGCCGCCACGGGCCACCAGCCAGGGTCGCAACTTGCAGAGCACCACCACCGACGTCAACGCGATCCAGTTGGCGAACGAACTGCCGGCCACGAGTCGCGACAGGGACCAGTCCGAGCGCGCCGACGGCGCCAGGAAAAGCATGAGATAGAGCGCTTCCGCCAGCAGCAGGAACGTCGCGACCTGGACCGGGGCGCAGAAGTCGGGCAACCAGTGATCGCCCGTGTCCGGCGATCGCGCGGAAGCGCGCTGCAGGCGCTGGATCAGGCGGCGGAGAGGCGTGGCGTCAACCATGTCGCCAGATCGCGGATTTCCTCCGCGCAAACCGAGTGCGCCATCGGATAACTCAGCCAGTCCACGCGGAAACCGGCGGCGCGCAGCCAATCGCGGCTGTTGCTGCCGAGCACCTGCGGCACCACGCCATCGCCGCTGCCATGCGCCATGAAGATCGGAATCGCGCGTGCGGCGGCGCCGATCTCCGCGGTACTGCTGTCGGCGATCGGCACGTAGCAGGACAGCGCGAGGGTACCCGCCAGCGCTTCGTTGCGCCGCAGGGTCGCAGCGAGCGCAATGGCGCCCCCTTGCGAGAAGCCTGCGAGGAAGATGCGGGCCGCCGGTACGCCGCGCTCGATCTCACGTGCAATCAACTGCTCGACCGCAGCGACCGATTCGCGAACTCCCTGCGCGTCTTCCCGGTCCGCGATGTCGAAACCACGGATGTCGTACCAGGCACGCATGCGCATGCCGTTGTTGACGGTCACCGCACGCACCGGGGCGTGCGGAAACACGAATCGCATCGCCGGCCAGTCCGGTCGCACCAGTTCCGGCACGATGGGCTCGAAGTCGCGCCCGTCGGCACCGAGGCCATGCAGCCAGATCACGCTGTGGGTGGGAGTCCTGCCCTGGCCGGTAGCGACCTCGACACCGTCGAACATGGTTTGCCGCACGTGGCTTGAATGACCGCAGGATAGCGTCACCCGCCATCCCCCGTGATGCGCAGGCGGCTCCCTGCGCGCACGGCCGACCCGCTCTGCCGGCGGGGACTCAGTCGCGATCGACCTCGATCAGCTCGAGCCGGCGGTTGTCGGCGAGACGGAACGTCAGCGCATTGTCGATCCGGTCGAGCGCCTCCACACTCGGACACAGAGCCTTGGCCGCGACCTCGAGCCGATCCGCGCGGGCCTCGATTCGCGCCTTGATCTCCTGCTCCAGGCGTTCGGTGCGCGCCTCGATGGACTTGAGCGTCGCGGTGTCGCCTGCCAGCGCGGCCCGCACTGCGGTCGAGGCGAGCTCACCCGCGATCGCCGGAACCATCTGCGCCACCAGCTTTCCGACCATCTCACCGTGCTCTTCGAAGTCCCAGTCGCGCGTGGACTGTGCGGTGCGGATGCGCTGTTCCCAGACACGGCCCTGCTCCTCCAGACCACGCTGTATCTCTTCGAGCCGGGTGTTGTCCCCGCCGAGTTCTGCAATAACGATACGCAGCGCATCCACTGCGATGCCGACCGCCTGCAGGGCGACCGCGCGCACTTGCGGAATCAGCGCACGCACCTCGGCTTCGAAGCGCAGCAGGCGGGCGTGATCTTCAGGCGCAAGGCGCTGTTCGCGATTGTCGAGCCAGAGCCTGCCATCCACGAGTTCGACCCGGCGGGGATACGTCTTGCCATCGTCGCGCGTCAGTTCCAGCCGGTTCGGATGCAGCGTGAGATCGAATTCGCTTTCGGCGTCGCAGGAATCCAGCGTGCGGGCAGCCCCGATCGCGGGCAAACCGATGATCAGTGCGGTCAGCAGGAGAAAGCAGGGGCGCAGGAACATGTCGACCTCGGACCCAGTGCGAAAACTGGTCCCCACCTTACGCGCGCTGGACCCCGCGCACATGTGCGGGAAGTCAGCTCCGGGGACGGAGGGCGGAAAATGATTACGCGCCCTCGATCATCTGTCCTCTGACCCCAGGCAACGTTCGAAGAAGCGCTCGGTGGTCCGCAGACGATGCAGCTGGTCCTTGCCCACCAGGCCATGCTTGGCGCCGGGATAGGTCATGAGCTCGAAAGGCACCCCCCGCGCCTGCAGCGCCGACATGAGCGCGGTCGTGTTGGAAAAAAGCACATTGTCATCGGCCATGCCGTGCACGAGCAGCAAGGGGGAGGTCAGCCCGTCGATGTGCTCGAGCACCCGCGCCTGCGCGTAGCCCTCGACGTTTCGATCCGGCAGGTCCATGTAACGCTCGGTGTAGTGGGTGTCGTACAGCGCCCAGTCCGTCACCGGCGCGCCGGCAGCGCCGCAGGCGTAACGGTCGCTGGCTTGCGCCAGCAGCATGAGCGTCATGTAGCCGCCATTGGACCAGCCATGCACGCCGATGCGCGCGGCATCGACCCAAGGCTGCGCCGACAGCCAGTCCAGGCCTTTCAGCTGGTCCGCCACCTCGACCGTTCCCTGCTTTCCGTACAAGGCCGCGCCAAACGCCGCTCCGCGACGCGGCGTGCCGCGGTTGTCCAGCGAGAACAGCACATAGCCCTGCTGCGCCAGGTACTGGTTGAACCAGTGGTCGGCGCGGCCGGGCCAGGCGTTGGTCACTGTCTGCACGGCGGGGCCGCCGTAGACGTAGACGACGACGGGATATTTGCCGGCGGGATCGAAACCAGGGGGCTTGATCAGGCTGTAGTGCAGCGGGGTGCTGCCGTCGGCCGCCGTGAGCGTGCCGAACTCCGTCGGCCGGTGCGCTCGAAGATAACGCGCGTAGGGATGGTCGGAAGCCTCCGGATCGTTTTCCAGAAGGCGCGCAATGCGCGTGCCGTCGGCGCGGTGGAGGTCGAGCTGCGGTGGCGTGCGGGTGTTCGACCAGGTATCGACGTAGACACTCGCGTGCTTCGCGAAATCGATGGTGTGGATGCCCGGTTCATCGGTGAGCTTCTCGACCGCACTGCCGTCGAACGGGACGCGATAGAGATGCCGTTCGCGAGGGTTCTCGCGCGCGGCGGTGAAGTACACGAGTCGCCTGGCCTCATCGACGGCTTCGACGGCATCGATGCTCCACTCGCCCCGGGTCAGCGCTTGCGCGGTGCCGGCGTCGACATCGAACAGATAGACATGCTGGAAGCCGTCGCGCCCGGAACTCCACACGATGCGGCCGTCAGCCAGAAAATGCAGGTCATCGCTCAGGGGTACCCAGGTCTTGCTGGTCTCGCGGATCAGGGTTCGCTGCGTGTCGTTCGCGAGGTTCACCTCGATGAGGTCGAGCGTGCGCTGCCTGCGGTCCT
The DNA here is from genome assembly GCA_041745755.1 of Lysobacterales bacterium. GTDB lineage: Bacteria > Pseudomonadota > Gammaproteobacteria > Xanthomonadales > Ahniellaceae > JBBQNY01. The sequence continues at coordinate 1,458 of JBGTIG010000158.1, read as the reverse complement.
GGCGCTGGAACGTCAGGTGCGCCGGATCGCGCCAGTCGACCCGCGCGAGATAGATGTCGCGCTGCTTGCCGAGATCAATCGCCCGGCGCGGCTTCGGGGCGCTCGCGCGATCGGTTGTCGCGGGGGCTGCTGACGCGATCGGTTGCACGAACAGTTCGATTGCAACGTTGGTCTCACCGGCCGCCGGGTACCGCTGTTGCACCACTTCGGTGCGATCTGGATATATTTCAAAGCGCTTTTGCACCGGAACCGCGCTTTCGTCGATCCGCGTGTACGCGATTGCGGAATCGTCGGGCGCCCACCAGTAACCCGTGTGTCGCGCCATTTCCTCATCCGCCACGAACTCGGCGACGCCGTTGCCAATCGTCTCGGAGCCATCCCGCGTGAGTTGGGTGGCGCGCCCGCTCGAGATCTCGATGATCCAGAGATTGCGGGCGCGCACGAAGCTGACGAATCGTCCGAGCGGGGAAACCTTCGGATCCGTCACCGCGCCTTCCCCTTGGGTCAGCTGGCGTACCGCAGCACCCGCCGCCCCGTCCAGATCGAACCAGTACAGTTCGCCGCCCAGGGGAAACAGCAGATGCCGCGAATCCGGCGCCCAGTGATAGTCGACGATGCCGGTCTGCCCCGCGATGCGCTGGCGTTCGCGCCGTGCCTTCTCCTCGTCGGACAACGTCTCGCGCGCGGCGGGGAGCACGTCGTCGGCATCGACGAGGCGTGCGGACGCGCCGCGCCCGATATCGAAGGCCCAGAGATCGAGGCGGTTGCGGTCCTCCTCGCGACCACGCAGGTACGCGACACGACTACCGTCCGGCGCGATCTTCGGCGCGCGCAGCGTCGGCCCCGACAGCGACCGCTCGCCGACAATCGCCTCGAGGGTGAGTCCCTCCGCAGCTGCGTGTGCGCTCATGGACAGCAATACTCCGAGCGCGACGGGGGCGCCCCGCTTCACCGCATTCCTCACTTCGCGTCTGGCGGATTGGCAGGCGCATTGAAGAGGATGCGCCGCTGCTCGTCGGTGAAGCTGGTGCTGGGCGTCGGGAAGTCCTCCGCCAGCGCATAGGCACGCTGTGTGGCGGGCCGTGCACGGATCGCCTCGAACCACCGATGGATGCCCGGAAAATCGGCGAGATCCATCTGCTGCCGCGTGTGCGCCACGATCCAGGGATAGGAGGCCATGTCCGCGATCGTGTAGTCGTCGCCGACGATGAACTCTCGATCCGCCAGTCGACGGTCCAGCACGCCGTAAAGACGAGCGGTCTCGCGCACGTAGCGCTCGATCGCGTAGGGGATCTTGTCCGGCGCGTACACGTTGAAGTGATGGTTCTGCCCCGCCATGGGGCCAAGTCCCGACATCTGCCAGAACAGCCACTCGAGCGCGGCGGTGCGGGGCCTCAAATCACGCGAAAGAAACTGCAGCGTCTTGTCGGCGAGATACACGAGGATCGCACCGGACTC
>JBGTIG010000157.1:0-11905 GCA_041745755.1 Lysobacterales bacterium | reverse complement strand
ATGGCGCGCCCGGAGAGATTCGAACTCCCGACCACCAAGTTCGTAGCCTGGTACTCTATCCAACTGAGCTACGGGCGCGAAGCGGCGAATTATGTATTCGCCTGCCGAATCCGTCAATAGAAAGACTGCGATTTGGCCTGGCGGAGTGGGAGGGATTCGAACCCTCGATAGAGCTTTTGACCCTATACTCCCTTAGCAGGGGAGCCCCTTCGGCCTCTCGGGCACCACTCCGGTTACAGCTGCCCCAAGCGCTTGGACGCTGGGCGCGCAAGAATACCGGCTCGCCCGTCTGCGGTAAACCCCGAATTCCAGGTCAACCTCAGGTCGATCCTGTGCCGGCCTCGATGTCGGTCGCGGCATCCGGGTCTTCGCGCTTGATGCGCTGGTAGATTTCCTCGCGGTGGACGGAAACGTCCTTGGGTGCGCTGATGCCGATCCGCACCTGGTTCCCCTTGACCCCGAGCACAGTGACCGTGACCTGGTCACCAATCATCAGAGTTTCGCCAACGCGACGCGTCAATATCAGCATGCGACACCTCCCTGCGTCCGGCCCGCTGACGGTCGGCGCTCCCCCATAGGACCTCGCCGCTCCCCAGCGGCGTGGGCATTCCCTCGCCAAGCGCGTTACGCGCGCGTGACACTGCGATCCATACTAACCAAGCGCCTGCGGGGCCGCAATTCACCCGTTGCCAAGAAGCGCACGGTTCGCGCCGAGGGAATCAATGGGGGCCAGGGTGATTTCAGGCCGATCCGACCCGCGCGGCGACCCAATCCGGCACTTCGTTCAATGCGATGACCAATTCGGGACTATCGTCGCCACCGCCTTGCGCCATGTCGGCGCGACCGCCGCCCTTGCCGCCGATCCGTCCGGCCACGTGGCCCACCAGGTCACCCGCCTTCACCTTCGTCAGTGCCTTGCCCTGCACGCCCGCGACAAGCGAGGCCTTGCCGCCGCTGCCTGAGGCCAGCAGGATCACGGCGTCGCCCAGCTTTTGCTTGAGCAGGTCGACGCTGTCGCGCAGCGCCTTGGCATCGAGTCCTTCGAGTCGCGCCGCGATCACCTGGATGCCGCCCACATCGCGCGCCTGGCCGACAAGATCGGCGCTGGCGCTCGCAGCCGCCTTGGCTTTGAGTGACTCTAGTTCCTTCTCCAGTTTCTTCTGCCGCTCGAACAGCTGCTTGAGCTTTTCGACCACATCGCCGGCGTTGCCTCCGAGCATCTGCGCGACGGTGTCCAAGCGCTGCTCTTCATCAGAGATGAAATCAAGCGCGCCCTGCCCCGTCACCGCTTCGATGCGGCGCACACCCGCGGCCACACCGCCTTCGGACACCAGCTTGAACAGGCCGATATCGCCGCTGTGGCGCACATGCGTGCCGCCGCAGAGTTCGGTCGAGAAACCGCCCATCTTCAGCACCCGCACGCGTTCCCCGTACTTCTCGCCGAACAGCGCCATGGCGCCGAATTCGATCGCCTCCTTCATGCCCATGTGATGCACTTCGGCTTCGGCATTGCGACGGATTTCGGTGTTCACGATCGCTTCGATCGTTGCCAACTGCGCGGGCGCAATCGGCTGGTGGTGCGAGAAGTCGAATCGCAACCGGTCCGGCGCGACCAGCGAACCTTTCTGCGTGACGTGCTCGCCCAGCACCTGGCGCAGCGCGGCGTGCAGCAGATGCGTGGCCGAATGATTCAGCACGATGGCTTCGCGTCGCGCACCGTCGACACGTGCGGACAGCACGCTGCCAACTTTGAGTTCGCCGGACTTCAACGTGCCTAGATGACCGTGGAAAACGCCCGCGAGCTTGAGCGTGTCCTCGACTTCGAAACGGTCGTTGCTCGAGTCCAGCAACCAGCCGCTATCACCGACCTGGCCGCCGCTTTCGGCGTAGAAGGGCGTGGCTTCGAGAATCACGATCGCGCGATCGCCCGCAACGATGCGATCCACCGGCTTGCCGTCGCGCAGCAGCGCGCGCACATGCAGGGCGTCGGCTTCGAGCGCTTCGTAGCCGCGGAAATCGGTGGGCTTGAGCGTGGCAATGAGTTCGGTCGGCAAGGCCGCAGTACCAGCGAACTTGCTCGCCGCGCGTGCCTGTTCGCGCTGCTGATCCATCGCGACTTCAAAGCCGGCCATGTCGACCGTCAGGCCACGCTCGCGCGCGATGTCCGCGGTGAGATCGACCGGGAAGCCGAAGGTGTCGTAAAGGCGGAACGCTGCGGCGCCGGGAATCACCGTGTTCGAGCCGGTGCCCTGGGCCTTGGACGCGACGTCATCGAAAATCTTCATGCCCGAGTCGAGCGTCTCGGCGAAACGTTCCTCTTCGCCCTTGAGCGCGGCTTCGATCGTGACGCGTTTGGCGACCAGTTCCGGATACGCCTCGCCCATCACCTCGATCAGCGGAGCCGTCATCTTGTGGAAGAAACCGCCGCGCACGCCCAGCATCCAGCCGTAGCGCAGCGCGCGACGGATGATGCGGCGCAGGACATAGCCTCGACCCTCATTGGAGGGAAGCACGCCGTCGACGATCAGGAACGCGCAGGCGCGGATGTGATCCGCGATGACGCGCAGCGACTTGTTCTCGAGATCCTCCGTCGCGGTCGCGGTTGCCGCGGCGAGGATCAGTCGCTGGAAAAGATCGATCTCGTAGTTCGAGTGCACGTTCTGCAATATCGCGGCGATGCGCTCGAGGCCCATCCCGGTATCGACGCAGGGCGCGGGCAGCGGCAGCAGGGTACCGTCTGCCTGCCGGTCGAACTGCATGAAGACGTTGTTCCATATCTCGATGAAACGATCGCCATCCTCATCCGGCGACCCCGGAGGTCCCCCCGGAATGTGCGCGCCGTGATCGTAGAAGATTTCACTGCACGGTCCGCAGGGCCCCGTGTCCGCCATTTGCCAGAAGTTGTCGGACGCGTAGGGGGCTCCCTTGTTGTCGCCGATGCGCAGGATGCGCTCCTCGGGGAGGCCCACCTCGTCCCGCCAGATGTCGTACGCCTCGTCGTCAGTTTGATAAACCGTCGCCAGCAATCGGTCTGCGGGCAGCTGCCAGACTTCCGTGAGCAGCTCCCAGGCCCACACGATCGCGTCGCGCTTGAAGTAATCGCCGAACGAAAAGTTTCCGAGCATCTCGAAAAACGTGTGATGCCGCGCGGTGTAACCCACCTGGTCGAGATCGTTGTGCTTGCCGCCGGCGCGCACGCAGCGCTGGGACGACGCCGCCCTCCTGTAGGATCGCTGCTCGAGGCCGAGGAACATGTCCTTGAACTGCACCATGCCGGAATTGGTGAAGAGCAGGGAGGGATCGTTGCCCGGAACCAGCGGACCCGAAGGCACGATCGTGTGCCCACGAGCGCGGAAAAAATCGATAAAGTCCTGACGGATTTCGGCGGTGGTCTTCATGCGTTCGGTCGGTTCGGGAGTTTCGGGGCGCTCGTGGCGCGCGGCGCCGATCCGGAAAGCATCGGCGATACTCATGCAGCAGGCAATCAAGCGAACGCGACCGGAAGCCGAAGTCTAGCAGTGGCCGCCGTCAGTCGGCGTCTCCCGCAACAGGTTGCGGATCGTCTCGCCTTCAAAGCCACGCCGTTGCAACAGGGCGAAAGCCTTGCGCTGTCGCCCCGTATCGAGCGGCCCTTCGAACCCTCTGCGCTCCAGTACGCGCCGTGCCACATCGCGCCATTCGACCGCCTGATTTTCGAGCGCCGACGTGGTCGCCTGCGCACCCGTTGCCGCGTCGATTCCGGCGTGGCGGAGGTCGGCGGCGATGCGCAAGGGTCCGCAGCCGTCGGCGATCCGGGTCCGCACAAGCATGTCTGCGTACCGGGCATCGCTTTGATAGTCGCGGGCGGTGAGATCTGCAACAACGCCCATGGCGACCTCGCTGGCGATGCCCCGGGCTTGCAGCTTCCGCGCCAGTTCGTCGCTTGAGTGCTCCCTGCGCGCGAGCAGACTCACCGCTTTGGTGTAGGCGGCGGCACGCTCCGCTGCCCGCACTGCGTCGCTATCGCGATCGCCAGTTTCGGACAACGGCTCCTCGCCGCCCTCATCTGCCATCTTCATGGAAGCAGCCGACGCTGCTGCAGGCAACGCGCGGGAGCCGGTCCGCACCCGCTCAGACTTCCGCGGTCTCCGCCACATCGCCGATCACGAGTTGCGGCACGAATTTCTCCCGCAGCTGGCTTTCGAGCTTGGCGGCGATGGTCGGATTGTCCTTGAGGAACTGACGCGCGTTTTCCTTGCCCTGGCCGATCCGCTCGCCGTCGTACCCGTACCACGCGCCCGCCTTGTCGACGAGTTTCGCCTCGACCCCCATCTCGATGAGTTCCCCCTCGCGGGAGATGCCCTCGCCGTACAGGATCTCGGTGATGACCTGCCGGAATGGCGGCGCCATCTTGTTCTTGACCACCTTGATCTTGGTCTGGTTGCCGATCACCTCGTCCCCCTTCTTGATCGCGCCGATGCGGCGGATGTCGAGGCGCACCGACGCGTAGAACTTGAGCGCGTTGCCGCCGGTGGTGACTTCGGGGCTCTGGCCCGGCATCATCATGCCGATCTTCATGCGCAACTGATTGATGAAGACCACGAGGCAATTGCTGCGCTTGATGTTGCCGGTCAACTTGCGCAGTGCCTGGCTCATCAGTCGCGCCTGCAGGCCGGGCAGCTGATCGCCCATCTCCCCCTCGATTTCCGCGCGCGGGGTCAGCGCCGCCACCGAATCGATGACGATCATGTCGACGGCATTCGAACGCACCAGCATGTCCGTGATTTCAAGGCCTTGCTCGCCGGTGTCCGGCTGGGAGAGGAGCAGGTCCTCCACGTTGACACCGAGCTTCAGCGCGTACACCGGATCGAGCGCGTGTTCCGCGTCCACGAACGCGGCGGTGCCGCCCGCCTTCTGGCATTCGGCAATGGCCTGCAGCGCCAGCGTTGTCTTGCCGGAGGACTCCGGGCCGTAGATCTCGACCACCCGCCCCTTGGGCAATCCACCAATGCCGAGCGCGATGTCAAGCATCAGCGAGCCGGTGCCGATGACTTCCGCCGCTTCCGCGGCCTTGTCCCCCATGCGCATCACCGTGCCCTTGCCGAACTGCTTCTCGATCTGCCCCAGCGCCGCGGCCAGTGCGCGTTTCTTGTTGTCGTCCATATCGATCTCCGGTTGATTGGCGGCGAGCCTTGCGCAGGTGCATCTCGGCAACTGAGACGGCACAGTGGTCGAAGGCGCAGGCGCGTGGCGAGGTAGGGAAATTATCCCACAGGGATACACATCGCCTCGGGGATAAATCACTACTTCGCGTAGGAGATTTCTGAGCTGCGTGGGCGGTTTGGAGAGGGCTCAACCCGCGAGGATGTCCTCGAGCCCCCGCAGCGCCGCGGCGACGGTCTGGCGCCGTACCGACTCCCGCGATCCCTGGAAGTGAAAGAGCCGGGTGCGCGGGTAGCCGCCGCGGCGCTTCCAGCCGATCCAGACGGTTCCGAGCGGCTTCTCCTCGGTTCCCCCGGCCGGACCTGCGATACCGGTCACCGCGACCGATATCGATGCGCCCGACTGGACCAACGCGCCGGCGACCATCTCCAGTACCGTTTCCTCGCTGACCGCGCCGTGTCGCAGCAGCGTTTCCGCACTCACGCGCAGGAGTGCCTGCTTGGCCTCGTAGCTGTAGGCGGCAAGGCCGCAGTCGAACCACGCGGAGGAGCCGGGAACGTCCGTGATGGTCTTGGCGATCCAGCCACCGGTGCAGGACTCGGCCGTCGCCAGCATCTGGTGATGGCCAGCCAGCAGCTCACCCACTCGCGACGCCAGCGCCCCGAGCATGGCGTCGTCACACTCGGATCGCGGTGCCCCGTCCTGGTCAATAGACTGCATGCACCTGTCCCGTGTGGATGGTCGATAATCGGCGACCTGCCCCGCTGCAACCGGGCCTGATTGCCGCGGGTCGCAGCCTGCCGCGCGCCAGCGAGCTTGTCGGACCCACGGAGGATTGTCCATCGCCTTTCAAGCCGGATCCGCCCCTCCCGACCTCGGCGCGCATACACCGCTGATGCGGCAATACCTGACCGCAAAGGCGGGTTTTCCGGACACGCTGCTGTTCTTTCGCATGGGCGACTTCTACGAGCTGTTCTACGACGACGCACGGCGCATCGCGAAACTGCTGGGACTGACACTCACGCAGCGGGGAGCGTCGGCAGGTGCACCGATCCCCATGGCGGGCGTGCCCTGCCACGCTGCGGAGAGCTACCTTGCGCGCCTGTTGCGAGCGGGCGAGTCGGTGGCGATCTGCGAACAGATCGGCGATCCAGCTGGCGGCAAGGGCCTGATGGAACGCCAGGTGACGCGGGTGCTGACGCCGGGCACGCTGACGGACGCGGGTTTGCTCGACGACCGGCGCGAATCCGTTCTGCTCGCCGTGCACGCCGCGGGCGAACACTTCGGCATCGCCTGGACCGACTTCGCGGGGGGTCGCATCGCGCTTGCGGAAGTTCTGGGCACGACGGCGCTCGCGGGTGAACTGGAGCGTCTGTCGCCGGCCGAGATACTGCTCGCGGAAAGCGAAGACCCATGCGGCTGGTTGCAGGGCCATTCCGCGACCGCGCTGCGCCGTCGGCCGCCCTGGCACTTCGAGATCGGATCCGCCACCAGCGCGTTGAACGAACTCTTCGGCGTGCGCGAACTACGCGGATTCGGAGCGGAGGAGGTACCGCTCGCGGTGGCGGCGTGCGGCGCGCTCCTCTCCTACCTGAAGGATACCCAGCGTGGAGCCCTGCCGCATCTGACGTCGCTCCGCGTCGAACGGGGCGGCGAGAGCCTCGTGCTCGATGCCGCGACGCGCCGCCACCTGGAACTCGATCGGCATCCCGGGGGCCGCGCGGAACACACGCTGCTAGGCGTGCTCGATGCCTGTGCGATGCCGATGGGCTCACGATTGCTGCGCCGCTGGCTCAACCGGCCCCTGCGCGACCACGAAGCATTGCGACTGCGCCATCAGTCCGTGGCGGCACTGGGCGATTTCGCCGGCGCCGCAAGGCTCCGGGATCTGCTGCATGGGCTTGGCGATATAGAACGCATTCTGGCCCGAGTGGCGCTCCGTTCCGCGCGTCCGCGGGATCTCGCCTCGCTCCGCGATGCCCTGGAGGCCGCGCCGTCGGTCGCGGTGATGCTCCGCGAAATCGACGCGCCGCGCCTGCTGGAACTCGTGGCGGACCTGGGCGATCACCAGGAGCTGGCGCAACTGCTCCGGCGCGCGCTGGTCGATGCACCGCCCGCGCTGCTGCGCGATGGCGATGTCATCGCGGTTGGCTTCGACGGTGAACTCGACACCCTGCGCCGCATGTCGACCGACGCAGGCAGGTTTCTCGCCGAACTCGAGACCAGGGAGCGCGAAGCGACTGGCATCGCCACGTTGAACGTGGGCTACAACCGCGTGCACGGCTACTACCTCGAGACCAGTCGTGCGAACTCTGAGCGTGTGCCAGACCGGTTCACGCGGCGCCAGACCACCAAGAACACGGAGCGATACATCACGGAGGAACTCAAGCACTTCGAGCACCAGGTGCTGAGCGCGCGCGAAAGAGCCGCTGTACGTGAGCGGGAGCTGTTCGAGGGCCTGCTGGACGCCCTGCTTCCGCGTCTCGCCGAACTGCAGCGGTTCGCCTCGGCACTGGCGGAGTGCGACGTCCTGAACACACTGGCCGCGCGCGCACTCGCGTTGGGCTGGGTCATGCCGTCACTGGTCGCGGCGCCGGGTATCGACATCGTCCGGGGCCGCCATCCGGTTCTGGAAGCCGCTCGCGCCGAGCCGTTCGAGCCCAATGACCTGAAGCTCGATCCGGACCGGCGCATGCTGGTGGTGACGGGGCCCAACATGGGCGGCAAGTCCACGTACATGCGCCAGAACGCGCTGATCGTCCTGCTCGCGCACATCGGCAGCTTCGTCCCTGCCGATGCCGCGACCATCGGCCCGATCGATCGCATCTTCACCCGCATCGGCGCAAGCGATGACCTGGTCCGCGGCGCCTCGACCTTCATGGTCGAGATGACGGAGACCGCCAACATCCTGCACAACGCGACCGCTTCGAGCCTGGTGCTGATGGACGAGATCGGTCGCGGTACCTCGACCTACGACGGCCTGGCGCTCGCGCAGGCGAGCGCAACGTACCTTGCCCTCGAGTGCCGCGCGTACGCGCTTTTCGCTACCCATTACTTCGAACTGACGGCGCTTGCGGAACACCTCGACGGCGTCGCCAACGTGCACCTCGACGCACTCGAACACGGCGACGGCCTGGTGTTTCTGCACAGCGTGCGCGCGGGTCCGGCAAACCGCAGTTACGGCCTGCAGGTGGCGACTTTGGCGGGAGTGCCGCGCAGTGTCGTGGCGCACGCGCGGAGACTGCTGGCAGAACTGGAGAAGCGAGGCCTGGATAAGCCAGGCGAGGACGGTGACGCGGGCGGTTTCGCGCCGGGCGTCGGGGGTTCAAGGCAGCGACAGCGCACCTCGCCGCAACTCGGTCTGTTCGGAGGATACGCCGCTGCGTCCCGACCAAACGCCCCCATCGATCCCTTCCAAGCCGAGGTCGGGAACGGCGCGCTTGCAATGGCATTGGCGGCGATCGATCCCGACGCGCTCTCGCCGCGCGAAGCGCTGGATGCGCTCTACCGCCTCAAGGCCCTGCTTCGCGCGGATTGAGGCTTGGGGAGAAATTCGATTCGACTCTGTCGGTGGCGTTGTCCCGGGCGTTGCGGGCGGTGGCGGTTGCGAGGAAAGCCTCGAACCCGGTGACCGGGGCGCGGTCTTCGAAGAGGCGGGAAGCATTCGAGCGCAGGATCTCCGACAAACGTCCGCGCTCAACGTGATCGACAAGCAGACGATTGACGATGTCGAGGTATTCGCCAGCATCGGCGGCGACAAGCTCGGGTGCACCGAGCAGACGGAGCATTGCCGACGTCTGGTTGGCGCGCAGGCGCGCACCGGCGAACGCCACGATCGGCGTGGCCGCCGCAATCGCGTCGAGCGATGTCGAGCCTCCGGAAAAATGCGGTGTGTCGAGCACCAGCGCCGCCTGCGCGATGCCTGCCACCAGATCCGCGTGCGAAACCGGGGCCAGCAGGTGCAATCGCGAGTCGGTGTCGCCCCCGGCTGCGAGGAGCTTGCGTCCGATCCGTTGCCGCCATCGGTCGGCGATCGCGGGCGACACAGCGAAAACCCCCAGCCTTACCCGTTCGGTGGAAAGCACGTGCACCAGCAGTTCGTCGAAGTCCGGCGACAGCTTGAGTGGATTCTGCAGGCACAGTAGCCACGGGAGGTCGTCGCCGTACCTTTCGAGCCATGTTCCGTCGCCTCCGGAGGGAGGACGCTGCGGCAGCGCTCCGATCCCCGGCAATCGCACCAGCGTTTCACTGTAGTCGCGCTGGGCGTCCTTGCCTTCGAGCAACTCGCCGCTCAGGAAGAAATCCACGTTGGGGAGACCCGTCGAGACCGGATGACCGTAGGCGACGCATTGAACCGGTGCGAGCCGAAGGCTCCCCAGCACCTGCATCGCGGGATCCAGGCCGACGTCCAGCAGCACCAGCGCATCGAGCTCCGCTGATCGGATCTCCCGGGCCACCTGGAGAGGCGGTGCGAACCGGTGGTCGAAACGGTCCACGCCCGCGGCGATCCGCCTGCTTTCGGCGTCGGTGGCTTCTCCGAGGTGCCAAACATGTGTCTCGAACTGCGATCGGTCAATGTGGGTGACGAGACTGCCAAAGAATCGTGCCACGCTGTGCGCATACAGATGCGGACTGACGAAGCCGATGCGCGCTCGTCCGCCGTGCGCCAGCGGTTGCCATTCGCAACTCCCGGCGAGCTCTGGCGTTGCGGCGATCACGCAGCGGGAAACCAATGCGCCGAATCGTCGCTGCAGCTCGCTGTTGTCCTGTGGCTGGTAATTGAGATGAAAGGGAACGACGCTCCCCGCTGCCTCGAAGGCAGCGGCAATACGGGCAGGCGTATCCAGTCGCGTGTCCCGCTCCAGCTGCGTCAGCCCTTCGTCGAACGAGGCTCGCGAGCTACGCACTTCTTCCTCATCACTGGCAATCGCCGGCAGCGCAAGCGCGGCCAGCCACTGCAACCGGGTCGATTCCGGCCACTGCGACGCGAGTGCCTCGAGCCTTGTGCATCCTTCCTCGAAGTTGCCATTGTCGTGGAGCGCAAGGGCGAGCTCGATGGCGGTCGTGACGTCGCCAGGCTCGAGCCGCAGAGAATGACGCAACGCATCGACCGCAGCCTGCGTGTCTTGTTGCATGCGCGCCGCGACTCCGAGCGCGAGCCAGGCCCGGGCGGACTGCGCATGCGCCGGGACTTGCAGCGCCCCGCCGGCGAGCTCGCGCGCCTCCGAGTATCGACCCTGGTCAATGCGCAGCAGCGCCAGGTTGACCGTCGTGTCGGCGTCTGGCTGCGACGTGTGGGCGTGTTCCAGCAGCGGCGCCGACTCCGCGTAGCGGGCGTTCGCGCGCAGCAGGTTGCCGAGATTGGTGAGAGCACCGACGTGTTCGGGTCGAACGCGCAAGGCTTCGCGATACGCGCTTTCGGCTGCCACCCGATCGCCGCACGCATCGTGCAGAAGGCCGAGGTTGAAGCGTGCCTCGAAGTAGGCGGGTCGCAGGGACAAAGCGCGTTCCGCGGCAGCGAGCGCGGCGACCAGATCGCCCTCCGACTTGTACGCGATCCCCAGGTTGTTCCAGGCCTGCGCAAAGTCGGGACGAAGTTCGACGGCGGTCCGCAGATGGCGGATCGCCAGGGCCGCGCGGTCCTGCTGCATCGCCACTATCCCCAGCAGGTGCCAGGCATCGGCGTGCCGCGGCGCAAGCTTCACCACGCGCCGATAGTGACTCTCGGCGACACCGTACTGTCCCGCGCGATGAGCGACCTGTGCCTGCTGGAAAACCTGCTCGGCCGCGCGCGGATCCGCTGTCATTTGAGGAGCTTCAGCTCGCAGCCGGCGCGATCAACAGGCGATTCAGTCGACGCACGAAATCGGCCGGATCGTCGAGCACGCCGCCGCTCGCCACGATTGCCTGGTCGAGCAGGACCCTCGCCAGGTCGCCGGCACGCTCGTCGTCGGCCGTGGCCACCAGTTGGGAGAGCAGCGGATGCGCGGGGTTGATCTCCAGAACCTGGGCCGTCGCGGGCATCTCGTGGCCTGCCTCGCGAAGCAGCCGTTGCATGTGCATAGCCATGTCGTGCTCGGCGGTGACGACGCACGCGGGCGACTCCGTCAGGCGTCTGCTGACGCGGACGTCCGACACTGCGCTACCGAGCAGGGACTTCAGGCGTTCCACCAGCACGTCGGAACTCACCTGCTCCCCGGCGTCGGCTACGGGGTCCGTGCCCGCATCCCCGCCATCGGCGAGCGCGCCCGCATCAAGCTCGCCCTTGGCAATGTTGCGGAGCGGCTTTCCGGCGAACTCGTGGAGGTAGCCCGACATCCACTCGTCGATGCGATCGTGCATCAACAGAACCTCGATGCCACGGGACTTCAACGACTCCAGCTGGGGGCTGCCGGCGGCGGCCTTGTAGCCATCCGCAGTGATGAAATAGATCGCGGATTGCCCTTCGCGCATGCGCCCGACGTAATCATCGAGCGACGTCGACTGCGAAGCATCCTCACCGGCGGTCGAGGCGAACCGGAGCAGCTTCGCGATGCGCTCCCGATTGCTGTTGTCTTCCGCGATGCCTTCCTTCAGGGTGTTGCCGAATGCCTTCCAGAAATTCGCGTAGTCTTGCGGACGTTCGGTGACCAGTTTCTCCAGCATGTCGAGGACGCGCTTGACCACGCCACCGCGGATCTGCGCGACGAGCCGGTTTTCCTGCAGGAGCTCGCGGGAGACGTTGAGCGGAAGGTCGTCCGAGTCCACCACGCCGCGGACGAAC
>JBGTIG010000156.1:0-3036 GCA_041745755.1 Lysobacterales bacterium | reverse complement strand
TTCCTGCGCGTGCGCACCGAGCCACCCGAACCGGGTTCGCTGCTGGCGGGCGACGCCGCCGACATACCGCTTGTGTACGTGCTGGAGCGCGCGGGTACCTCGAACCTGCTGATCCTCGAGGAGGCGTGCCGGGAGGCCGGTCTGCCGCCGCCGCTGCAACGCAGCGAACAGGCGGTGCTCGGCGCGAAGCAGCGCGCCGTCATCCTGCTGCATCCGCGCGTCGGGCGCTTCTCGCGCCGGCGACCCGTGGGCTTTCCGCCCGAACTGCGCGAGCTGCTGCGCATCGCCGACGACGACCCCGAGTTCGACGCGAGGCTGTTGCCGGTATCCATCTTCGTCGGGCGCGCGCCGGGACGCGACGCCGGCTGGTTCCGTGTGCTGTTCTCCGAGAACTGGGTGATGGTGGGCGGCTTCCAGCGAATGCTGGCGCTGGTGCTCAACGGTCGCGACACGCTGGTGCATTTCTCGCGACCGGTGAGCCTGCGCGAGATGGCCGCGGAGGGATTGCCGACGGAGCGGGCGGCGCGCAAGGCCGCGCGGGTGCTGCGCACGCACTTCCGCCGCATCCGCTCGGCTGTCATCGGTCCCGATCTGTCGCATCGGCGCACGGTCATCGACACCGTGATCAATTCGCCCGCGGTGCGCGAAGCCATCGCCGCGAGCGCCGCGCGCGAACGCGTGCCGCTGCCCAAGGTGCAGGCGCGGGCGCGCGACATCGCCTGGGAAATCGCCGCGGATTATTCACACCCGGTGGTGCGCTCGCTCTGGATCCTGCTGAAGCCGCTGTGGACGCGCCTGTACGACGGCGTGCAGCTCAAGCACCTGGAAACGCTGAAGCAGACGGCGCCGGGTCACGAGGTGATCTATGTGCCATGCCACCGCAGTCACATGGACTATCTGCTGCTTTCGTACCTGCTGTTCGACAACCACATCGTGCCGCCCCATATCGCCGCCGGCATCAATCTCAACATGCCGCTGGTGGGACCGATCCTCCGGCGCGGGGGCGCCTTCTTCCTGCGCCGCAGTTTCCGCGCCAATGCGCTCTACTCCGCCGTGTTCACCGAGTACCTGCAGCAATTGATCCGGCGCGGCACCTCGATCGAATACTTCATCGAGGGCGGCCGCAGCCGTACGGGTCGGTTGCTGCCGGCCAAGGTCGGCATGCTGGCGATGTCGGTGCGCGGGTATCTGCGCGATCGCAGCCGCCCCGTGGTGTTCCAGCCGGTCTACATCGGCTACGAGAAGCTGCTGGAGGGTCGCAGCTACATCGGCGAGCTGACGGGTGCGAAGAAGCAGAAGGAGTCGCTGTTCGGTGCGCTCAGGGGACTGAGCGCGTTGCGCCATCGCTATGGCCGGGTGGCGGTGAGCTTCGGCGAACCGATATTCCTCGACGCCCACCTCGACCGGCACGCGCCGGACTGGCAACGCGAGGCAACCGCCGAGCGTCCGCCGTGGTTCGGTTCGGCGGTCGATTCGCTGGGCGAGCGCATCCTCGTCAATATCAATCGCACCGCCGACGTCAATCCGGTCAACCTGCTGGCGGCGGCCCTGCTGTCGACGCCGCGGCATGCGATGGCGGAGAACGACCTCACGCGCCAACTCGCGTTGTTCAAGACCGTGCTCGCTCGCGTGCCGTATTCGGATCGCGTGACCGTCACCGAACTCGAGCCCTCGGCGATCATCGCCTACGGCGAACGCATGGGCCTGCTAACGCGCACGCGGCATCCGCTCGGGGATGTACTGTCCAGCGCGCCGGAGCAGGCCGCCCTGCTCTCGTATTTCCGCAACAACGTATTGCACCTGCTGACCACGGTGGCCTGGTGCGCGGCGCCGTTCCTCAACAACCGCCAGCTCAGACGCTCGACGGTGGTGAGGCTCGGCGAATTCATCTATCCATTCATCCAGAACGAACTTTTCCTGCCGTGGACGGCGGCAGGGTTCGGCGTCGAAATCGAGCGCACGCTCGACGTGCTGGTTGACGAGAAGCTGCTCGCGCGCGCCGGCGACCACGGACGGCTGCTGCGCCGCCCGGTCGGCCAGACGGACGCCGCATTCCAGTTGCGCGTGATCGCGCAGACGGTGACGCAGGCCTTCGAGCGCTACTACATCGCGGTCGCGGTGCTGGTGAAGAACGGCCGTGGCGCGTTGTCGACCGCGGAACTCGAGAACCTCGGACATCTCATCGCCCAGCGACTGTCGCTGCTCTACGCCAACGCCGCGCCCGAGTTCTTCGACAAGGCGCTGTTCCGCAACTTCATCGCGCTGCTGAAGGAGCGCCGCGTCATCTGGCTCGACGATGCCGGCAAGATCGACTACGCGGATGAGCTCGAGGGCATCGCCAAGGACGCGCGATTCGTGCTGTCGCGCGAGCTCAGGCACTCCATCCTCAAGCTCACCGCGGAAGAGCGCGAGCTGGTGCCGGTAGTCGGCCCGACTGCCGCCATCGACGAGAACCTGGAATAGTCCGGGTCGGCATCCTGGCCTGCACGATCTGCGGAACCGGCTTTCATCAGCGAGTTCACCGCGATCATTCCGGGACGGCGACGACCTCGAGATTGCGCTGATCCGGGTCCAGCACGTACGCCGCGTAGTAGCCGTCACCGTATTCCGGGCGGAGCGCAGGCGCCCCGTTGTTCTCGCCGCCCGCCTGGATGGCGGCGGCGTGGAAGGCATCGACCGCCTCGCGGGACCGCGCGCGCAGGGCGATGTGCAGCGAGCGCGTCACCGCGGAACCCGCGTGCATCCAGAAATTCGGCCGGGCGTCGGCATCAGCGTCGCAGCTGAAGCCGATCCAGCCATGGGACTCGATGCGCACCGTATAGCCGAGCGGCGCGAGTGCGGCGGCGTAGAAGTCGCGACAACGATCGAGATCGCCGACGACCAGGCTCAGGAGTTGCAGCATCGCGTGTGTCTCTCCCTCTCTCAGGCGGGCTGATCCGGGATCAGCGAATGTTCGAGCTGGTTCATCATGTCCTTGATCCTGAGCTTGCGCTTCTTCAACCGACGCACCTGCAGTTCATCCGCATCGCTGGCCGC
>JBGTIG010000155.1:0-9488 GCA_041745755.1 Lysobacterales bacterium | reverse complement strand
ATCGCCGGCAACGACGGCAATCCGCAGGAAGGCGGCACGCTCTTCACCGCGCCGAGCGGCAACTTCAGCCTTGCGGGTCCGGGGGATACGCTGGTCGTGTTCGGCGAGGAGATCCCGGGACAGCGCGACATGGAGGCCGCGCGGACGGTGCAGCAGATCACCAGCATCAACAGCCTGCTGGTGGCGCGACCGTTCAACCGCAACGACACGACCGGATCGATCGTCGACGGCGGTCCGATCTTCCCGTACGTCATCGGCCGCGCCGCCGACGGCAACATCACCAACAGCGCCGTGACCGACGACAACGGTGTCGCCAGGGCGACGCTGCGCTACTCCCAGGCGCAGGTCGGCAAGCCGATCATCGTGTGGGCGCAAGGCAGCGGCATCGCCGCCAACGGCACCCCCAACCTGGTCGCCGATGTCGAGCGTCTGACCTTCGCCGGAGCGGGCCCCGCCACGCTGACGGCGCAGCCATCGGCCATCGAAGCCAATTCCACGCGCAACGTGCAGCTCTGCCTGCGCGACACCAACATGCGGGGCATTCCGAACGCGATCGTCACGTTCACGTCGTCGACGCCTGCGGGTGGATCGGTGACCGTGGATGGGCAGACGTCACCGGGATCGGTGGCCACGCCGACCGGCGCAGACGGCTGCACCACTGCCGTGGTGCGGAGCCAGAACCTGACGAACCTGGGAGCGGTCATCACCTTCACCGCGGGCGGTGCCAGCACCACCGTGACCATCAACCCGGTGGGTACCAACATCAGCCTGTCGGCCTCGCCGAGCAGCTTCTTCGTGCCGCGCAACTTCATCGTCTCCTCGACGATCACGCTGACGGGCGTCGGCGGCCAGCCCATCGCTGGTGCGTCGATCAACGTGGCATGCATGGCGAGTGGCGGTTCGTTGCAGGCAACCGGGGGCGTCACCAACGCGAACGGCCAGTTCCAGTCGATCATCACCGGGCAGGGGTTCGTGACCGATCCCGACGGTCCGGCGCCCATTCCACCGGATCCGGCCAACCCCAATATGCCGCCCATGAACGAAACCGGGCAGTGCATCTACACTGTCGTCAGCAATCCGACGGTGTCCGCGGGCATCACGTTCCAGGGCAACGGGATGTGCACCGTGGTCAGTCCGCCGGGGTCTTGCGGCTAGTCCGGGCAGGGCTTTCGTCCGAGTTAAAAGCGAAGGGCCGGGAAACCGGCCCTTCCGCTTTTTGCGCCCCGCACGACACCGGAGCGCAACGGTCAACGGCCCCGCGTGCGGCTCGATGCGCACCCTCGCCCGGCGTACCCGTGTCGCAAGTGGAGCCCGTTTCCCGTATTTCCCTGGAGGGAGGAGAAAACACGATGGCGGGCGACTACGCGCAGGCGTAGCATCTTTCATGTGCGGATGGGGGCATCAGGCGCAATGACTTCGGCGAAGGCTTCGTTCACGGCAGGCGACATCATCTTTCGCGAAGGCGACGCCCCCACCACTGCGTTCCTCATCGAGAGCGGCTCTGCCCAGATTTTTCGTGGGCCGGAATCCGCGCCGCAGATCCTCGGCGAACTGGGAGTCGGCGACCTGCTCGGGGAAATGGCCGTAATGGACGACTCCCCCCGTTCCGCGAGTGTGCGGGCGATGTCGGATTGCGTGCTGACGATCGTCGATCACTTCCAGCTTCGCGAACGGCTCGAGAATGCCGACCCCATCGTGCGCGCGCTGCTTCTGGCGCAACTGCGTCGCTATCGCGATGTGCTGAGCGGGCTCGACCGTCGGGCCGTGCTGCGTGCGCGATCCGCGAGCCGGACACCGGGCAAGCTGGACGCGCTGCTGGCTCCCGCCGCGGGCAAGATCCGCCTGGAGAACCAGCTCAAGCAGGCGATCACCGAGGAAACCCTCGCGCTCAACTATCAACCGGTCGTGGACCTGAGGAACGGCAGGGTCCGCGGCTACGAGGGCCTCGTGCGATGGCACCATCCCGACCGCGGCGTGGTGTCGCCCGCGGAGTTCATCCAGCTTGCCGAGGAAACCGAGCTGATCCTCCCCGTCGGTCGCTACGTGCTCGATCACGCGTGCTCGGCGCTGGCAAGACTCGCCGCGTGCGGACAGGCCGGACTTCACATCGCCGTCAACGCGTCCGCGCGCCAGCTGCTCGACGACAGGTTCCTGCAGGAGATCGAGGTGGCGCTGAAACGCCACGGCGTGTCTGCGAGCGCGTTGCACGTCGAGATCACCGAGAGCCTCATCCTCGACCTCGAGTCGGTGAAGGATTTCATCGATGGGTGCCGGGCGATCGGCGTCAAGGTGCTCCTCGACGATTTCGGCACGGGTTACTCGAACCTCGGGCATGTGCATAACCTTGCGTTCGACCAGATCAAGCTCGACCAGGGATTTTCGCGACAGGCGCTCGACTCACCGCGATGTCTCGCGGTCTGCAAGGCAGTCATCGACTTGAGTCGCGCGCTCGACGCCGAGATCGTGGTCGAGGGAATCGAGAGCGAGGCCCAGCGCGACCTGTTCCGCGATCTCGGCTGCGAATTCGGGCAGGGTTGGCTTTTCGGCAAACCGCTGGATACGGCGTCGATGCTCGCTTCGCACGACTGCGAGCCAGGCTGAGCGCACGGCGCCCCGGGCAATGGGCCGGCACCGGCGCCCACACCGCGTCCGGCAGGTTTCCCGTATCGGCTAGACTCGCCAGCGCGGCACCGACCCCAGCCAGACGCAGGAAACCAACGTGCCGGCAATCCTGGATGCACCGGCGCTCGATGCCCTGCCGCGTATCGCCGAGGGAATCGACGAGCGCATCTCCGCTTTCATGCAACCGATCGCGGACGTCGTCTCCGGCGCCGTATTCGCGACGATCCCGCTGTTCGGCTATCCGGTGCCGTGGATACTGTTCTGGCTGATCGCTGTGGCGCTGTTCTGCACGTTCTACTTTCGCTTCATCAACCTGCGCGGACTCGCCCAGGGCTTTCGCATCATCCGCGGCGACTACGCCGACCCGTCGCATGCCGGCGACACCACGCATTTCCAGGCGCTGGCCACCGCGCTGTCGGGCACCATCGGACTCGGCAACATCGCGGGCGTCGCCGTTGCCATCACCCTGGGTGGACCCGGCGCCACCTTCTGGATGATCATCGCCGCGCTGTTCGGCATGGGCGCCAAGTTCTGCGAGTGCACGCTCGCGGTCAAGTTCCGCCGCGAACACGCCGACGGCTCGGTATCGGGCGGACCCATGCACTATCTGCGTCACGGCATCGCCGCCGAGTATCCGCGGCTTGCGCCGCTCGGCGCCGCACTCGCTTTCGTGTTCGCCGTGTTCTGCATCTTCGGATCGATCGGCGCGGGCAACCTGTTCCAGGCCAATGCGGCGTATCAGCAGATCCTGTACATCACCGGGGGCAGTGAGAGCTGGCTGGCAGGGCGCGCGTGGGTGTTCGGCGTGATCGTTGCGGTGCTGGTGGGTCTCGTGGTCATCGGCGGCATCAAGCGCATCGCCCGCGTCACGGAAAAGCTGGTGCCGATCATGGGCGCGCTGTACTTGCTCGCGGGATTCGCGGTGCTCGCGGTCAACGCGGAAAAGATACCGGCGGCGATCGCCAGCATCTTCGTCGGCGCGTTTTCCCCGCAGGGAATCGCGGGCGGCGCGGTGGGCGTAATGCTCACCGGCTTCCGCCGCGCGGCCTTCTCCAATGAGGCCGGCATCGGCAGCGCCCCGATCGCGCACGCCAGCGTGCGCACCAGCGAGCCGCTGACCGAAGGCTTGGTCGCGTTGTGGGAACCCCTGATCGACACGGTCGTCATCTGCACCATGACGGCGCTGGTGATCGTGGTAGCGCAGGACAGTCTCGCCGATCGCACAGCCGAAGGTGTCGTGCTGACCTCGAGCGCCTTCGCCACGGTGCTGCCGTGGTTCCCCTACGTGCTCAGCGTGTTCGTGTTCCTGTTCGCGTACTCGACGATGATCGCCTATTGCTACTACGGCATCAAGGCAACCACGTACCTGCTGGGCGAAAAACCGGGCGTGGAACTGGGATACAAGATCTTCTTCTGCGCGATCACCGTGGTCGGCGTCACCATGGACTTCACCCGCCTCGTGGATTTTTCCGACGCCACCTATTTCCTCATGGCGGTGCCCAACGTGATCGGCCTCTACCTGCTCGCGCCCGTGGTCAAGCGCGAAATGATCTCCTACTTCGCGCGCCTCGGTAGCGGTCAGATCAAGTCCACCCGGGTACCGCCCCGACACCTGATCGGCTCGCCTTGAGGAGCACGCGATGAACACAGCGGGGACGGAGGCAACAGGGGCGCCGCCGCCAGATGCAGAACGCGCAGGCGCGGCACCGCCACGCCGCGCCATGCCGCTGCATACGAAGATGCTGATCGGCTTCCTGGCCGGCCTCGTCATCGGGTTGCTGGTGCACTACGTCGTGGGCGCGCAAACCCCCTGGGTGCAGGCGCTAACGGGTTACGTGACGCAGCCGTTCGGAACCATCTTTCTCCGTCTGATCTTCATGCTGGTGATCCCGCTGCTGTTCTCGGCGCTGGTCGTCGGCGTGGCCGAAATGGGCGATATCCGCGCGCTCGGAAAGGTCGGCTGGAAGACGCTGGGCTACACCGTGATCGTGTCGGGCATCGCGGTCGTCATCGGGCTCGTGCTTGTCAACTGGCTCAAGCCCGGCGTCGGAATCGACCCCGCCGTGGCCGCCGAAATGCTCGCCCAGGGCAGCGATCGCGCGAACGCGATCGTCGGCGACGTGGCGGACCAGCCCACCGGCATCAACATGCTGGTGTCGATCGTGCCCGACAACGTCATCAAGGCTGCGGCCGAGAACACCATCCTCGCGATCATGTTTTTTGCGCTCATGATCGGCATAGGACTGGTGCTGACGAAATCGCCCGCCGCGGACTCCCTCAAGCGCGCGATCGAGGGATTGTTCGAGGTCTCGATGACCCTGATCGGACTGGTGATCCGCCTCGCGCCGTACGCGGTCGCGTGCTTCATGTTCAACCTTGCCGCGCTCTTCGGTTGGGACCTGCTGGTGCGCCTGAGCGCCTACGTCGGCGTGGTCGTGCTGGCGCTCGCGGTGCACATGTTCGTGACGTATCCCGTCGCGCTCCGGGTCTTCGGCGGCAAGTCGCCGGTGCAGTTCTTCCGGCAGGTGCAGGAAGCCATGCTGATGGCGTTCTCCACCGCTTCCAGCAACGCGACCCTGCCGACTGCGCTCCGCGTGGCGGACGAGGACCTGAAGCTGCCGCGCAGCGTGTCGCGCTTCGTGCTGACCGTCGGCGCCACGGCCAACCAGAACGGCACGGCGCTGTTCGAGGGCGTGACGGTGCTCTTTCTCGCGCAATTCTTCGGCGTCGAGCTTACCCTCGCGCAGCAGGTGACGGTGATGTTCGTCTGCATCCTCGGCGGTATCGGCACGGCGGGCGTGCCCGCAGGCTCCTTGCCAGTGGTCGCGCTGATCTGCGGCATGGTGGGTGTCCCGCCCGCAGGCATCGGGCTGATTCTCGGCGTCGATCGTTTTCTCGACATGTGCCGCACCACGCTCAATGTCACCGGCGACCTGGTGGCGGCCGTCGTCGTGTCGCATGGCGCCCCGGTTGCCCTGCCGTCCACTGCTGCACCCGATCCGCAGCTCTGACCACGCAACGACCCGACGGAGACCCGATGCCCACACGCCGTGAACTGGCCAACGCCGTGCGCGCGCTGGCGATGGATGCCGTACAGGCGGCCAACTCCGGACACCCCGGCATGCCGATGGGCATGGCCGATATCGCCGAGGTCCTCTGGAACGAGTTCCATCGGCACAACCCGGCGAACCCCCGCTGGTTCAACCGCGATCGCTTCGTGCTCTCGAACGGACACGGTTCGATGCTGCAGTACGCGCTCCTGCATCTGTCGGGCTATGACCTCCCCATGGCGGAGCTCAAGGGTTTCCGCCAACTGCATTCGAAGACTCCGGGTCACCCCGAGGCGGGCGAAACACCGGGCGTCGAGACCACGACCGGGCCGCTCGGACAGGGCTTCGCCAACGCCGTGGGCATGGCGCTTGCGGAGAAACTGCTGGCGAGGCGATTCAATCGTGGCGAGTACCTGATCGTTGATCACCACACCTTCGTGCTGATGGGCGACGGATGCCTGATGGAAGGCATTTCGCACGAGGCGGCGTCGCTGGCAGGCACGCTCGGACTCGGCAAGCTGATCGCGATCTGGGACGACAATTCGATCTCGATCGATGGCGACGTCGCCGGCTGGTTCACGGACGACACGCCAGCGCGATTCGAAGCCTACGGCTGGCACGTCGTGCGCGACGTCGACGGGCACGACAGTGCTGCGATCCTTCGCGCACTCACCGCCGCCCAGGACGAGGAAGAACGCCCGAGCCTCATCTGCGCGCGCACCGTCATCGGCTTCGGCTCGCCCAACAAGGCCGGCAAGTCGTCCGCCCATGGCGCCGCGCTCGGCCCCGCCGAAGTCGAGGCCGCGCGCAAGCAGCTCGGATGGCCGCATGCGCCTTTCGAGATCCCCGACGAGATCTACGAGGGCTGGCGCGCGACACATACCGGCCTCGTGCATGAGCATCAGTGGAATGAGCGCTTCGACGCCTATGCACGTGATTACCCGGAGCTCGCCGCGGAGTTGACTCGTCGTGCGCATGCGGAACTGCCGGAGGGCTTCGCGGAAGCGGCGGCGGGTTTCATCGCGAAGATGCAGGCAGAAGGTCAGAGCGTTGCCTCGCGCAAGGCGTCGCAAATGGCGCTGGACGCCTTCGGCCCTTTGCTGCCGGAGCTGATCGGTGGCTCCGCGGACCTTGCGGAATCGAACCTCACGCTGTGGAAGGGCTCGCGCAACGTGAACGCGCCCGGCCAGGACGGCAACTACGTGTACTACGGCGTGCGCGAGTTCGCGATGACCGCGATCAGCAATGGCCTGGCGCTGCACGGGGGATTCATTCCCTATGACGCGACTTTCCTGGTCTTTTCCGACTACGCCCGCAATGCGGTGCGTCTCGGCGCGCTGATCCCCGCCGCCGCGATCCACGTCTACACGCACGACTCGATCGGGCTGGGCGAGGACGGACCGACCCACCAGCCGATCGAACATCTCGCTGCGCTGCGCCTCATACCCGACAACCCGGTGTGGCGGCCCTGCGATACGGTCGAGAGCGCGGTGGCCTGGCGCGTCGCCATCGAGCGTCGCGACGGCCCCACCTGTCTCGTGTTCTCGCGGCAGAAGCTGGCGCATCAGCACCGCGACGCGCGGCAGGTCGAGGATATCGCCCGCGGAGGTTACGTCCTGCTCGATCCGCTGGATGCCAGGGTCACCGTGATCCTCATCGCGACCGGCTCGGAAGTCGAGCTCGCCATGGAAGCCGCGCGACACCTGACCCGGGACGGTGTCGGGGTGCGCGTGGTGTCGATGCCCTGCACGCGCGTGTTCGATCAGCAGCCACTCGAATATCGCGAAGGCGTACTGCCGTCGTGGTGCCGTCGGCGCGTAGCGATCGAGGCGGGCGTGACGGATTACTGGCGAAAGTACGTCGGGCTCGACGGCGCGGTGATCGGCATCGATACGTACGGCGCGTCGGCGCCCGCCGAGGACCTCTTCCCCCACTTCGGTTTCACGGTCGACGCTGTGCTCGCCGCAGTCGGCGAGCTGGCGCCGGCCGCGCAGTCGCTCGACCGCCGGAATTGACTACGCGAGGGTGTCTCCGCGCGCAGTGATGTCAACGCGGTAGTAATCGCGCAGTACGGCGAACACATCGGGCGCCTGCTCGCGCAGCACGTCGGGCGCCGAGAAGTAGTACTCGCTGACCACGGCAAAGAACTCGTCGGGTCCCTCGGCGGCGTACGCGTCGATCGCGGTTTCCTCCCCGCCTTCGACCGCGTGCGCCAGCGCATCGAATGCCGGCTGCATGGCGCTCCGCCAGCGCCTGAGCAGGGCGTCCGGGAGCGGCGGCGTGCCATCGAGCACGCCATCGAGCAGGTCAAGTTTGTGCGCGATCTCGTGCACCACCACGTTGCTGCCGGCGAACGGATCCGCAAGGTCGGCCTCGATCGCGGCCCAGGAAAGGATGATTGGGCCGTGGCTCCAGGCCTCGCCTTCGAGTTCGTCGTCCCACTCGGTGACGACTTCGCCCGCCTCGTCGTGCTCGTGCCTGCGCACCCGGAACGCGCCCGGATAGATCACCACCTCACTCCATCCGCGCCATGCGCTGCGACCCAGCGCGAGAAACGGCAGGCATGCGAGGATCGCGACGATGGCCGGTCTCTCCCCGCCCACTTCCAGCCCCTGCACCCCCACGATGTGCTTGTCCCGCAGGAATCGCGCGCACAGGGCTCGCAGTCGTCCCGAAGCGGCGTGATCGAAGTTGTCCAGCAGGCGGATGCGCGAGCAGGCGGCGCTCCAGTGCGCATCGGTGATCGGCGACGAATCCCGTCGACGCCTCCACGCCGCGAACAGGCGTGGGATTTCCCGGAATGGAGCCGCCGCTTTCAGCCGCCGTCGGTCGCTATTTGAACGTGCCGGGCAGGAAGGACTTCCAACGTCCGCGCGGCTCCACCGTGGCGTCGCCGCCGCCGCGCGAAACGCTCGATCCTGCCGCGGCAGTCGCAGCTGATGCAGGCTCCACAGCCACGGCTCGGGCTGGCGCTACGGCCGCAGGCTTCACCGCATCCACGCGGGCGTGTCCTGCCGGGGACTGGGTCGCCGGTTCGGGCGGCGCGTCGGGTGAAATCGAGATGCCGCTGCCGATGGCCTCGCACAGCGTGTGCGAGGAGGGTTCCCGCGTCGCCGCGAAGGCCTGGCCGATCGTCGCCAACGCCAGCAATACGATCAACATTCCGAGCTTGCATAACGCGGGCATGGTCGCGAACTCCGGTACGCCCATTGCGGGCGCAATCGAATAGGGAATCGATGTGGCGGTCAGCCGCGGCCGAAACCAGCGGCAGCAGCCGGTCGCCGCCTAGGATATCGCGATTCGGTCAGGGGCGCCCGCGCCGCCCCGGGGCCGAGCATTTGCCCTCCGGCGTGGATCGGCCTTGTGGCATCCGCCTGCTGCGTCGCAACAGCCTTTGCACGCCGTGCCGCTTACACTCGGCCCTCATCCCGGTAGTGGATATCGATGGCGTGCACCGCGGCCGTGTTTCCGGTCATGCGTTTGGGCTGGCCCTGATCGCGGGCATCGAGCGCCTCGCGCGCCACCGCGAGGTGCTCGATCGCATCAACGTGTTTCCGGTGGCGGACGGCGACACCGGGACCAATCTCGCGTTCACGCTCGAAGCGGTTCTCCAGGCGGTGCACGACGAGCCGACGAACCGTGCGGATCTCCTGCTGCGGCGCGCGGCCGATGCAGCGCTCGACGGCGCACGCGGCAACTCCGGCGCCATCCTCGCGCAATTTGCGCAGGGCATGAGCGAGAGTGTCGCTGGCAGCCGGCACATCGATCTCGCGGCGTTGGCGCGCGCGGCAAGGAGCGGCTCACGGCTCGCCCGCG
>JBGTIG010000154.1:0-18493 GCA_041745755.1 Lysobacterales bacterium | reverse complement strand
TGGTGGAGCCAGCCGGGATCGAACCGGCGACCTCTACAATGCCATTGTAGCGCTCTCCCAGCTGAGCTATGGCCCCGTCTTTGTGCGTAAAAGAGCGCGGCAGCGTACGCGACCCGCGCCGCAACGTCAATGAATTCCCGTGTTGAAAAGGCACCGGCGCGCGCACGGATTCCCGTGCAGCAATGCAGTCAGGTCTCGAACTCGCCGCGATTTCGGGCAAAGAACGTCGACAGCACCGCGCGGGTGTCCGCGCTTGCCATCGCAAGATCCAGCGTCGCCTGCACCACGCCTGCCCGGCTACCGCAATCGTACCGCCGACCCTCGAATCGATAGGCGAAGACGGGATCACGATCGATCAGCGCAGCAATCGCGTCCGTGAGCTGGATTTCACCGCCCACGCCGGGCCGGGTCTCCGCGAGCAGGCTGAATATGCCGGCATCGAACAGGTACCTGCCGACGATGGCGAGATCGCCCGGCGCGTCCTCCACCGCCGGCTTTTCCACGACGCGACGGATTCGCGCAGCTCGATCGCTCGTGGCCTCCACATCGGCAATGCCGTAACGCGACACCTGATCGCGTGGCACCTGTTCCACCGCAACCAGCGCCGAGGCGCCGACGCGTTCGGCGGCCTCGATCATCTGCGCAAGCACCGGTGGTCCACTCGCGAGGAGCAGATCGTCGGGCAAAAGGACCGCGAACGGCTCGTCGCCGATGACCGGCTGCGCGCACAACACCGCGTGACCGAGCCCGAGCGGATCGCGCTGGGTGACGAACACGCAGCTCACGTGCGCGGGAAGGATGCGGTCGAGTACGTCGAGCAGATCGCGCTTGCCCGCCTCGGCGAGCCTTGATTCGAGCTCATGCGAGCGATCGAAATGGTCGGCGATGGAATGCTTGTGCCGATTGGTGACGAAGACCAGGGTGTCGCATCCCGCCGCGACGGCCTCGCCGACCGCAAACTGGATGAGCGGGGTGTCGATGATCGGCAGCATTTCCTTCGCGACCGCCTTGGTCGCCGGAAGCAGCCGGGTGCCGAGTCCCGCCACGGGAAACACCGCCTTGCGCACACGCATCCTTGGGTTCCTTTCTGATTGGAATCGGGGCGCATTCACCCCGCCACGCGCCCGTATCAGGCCGCGCCATCGCGGGCGAGATGCAGGACCGCATGTTGCGGGTCGAGCGTGAGTTCCGGGACCCACTCGGAGAGCATTGAAGTCAGCGCTTCCTCGTCGTACTCGCGCACGGCGGTCTCGATGCGCCTGAGCATGCCGGTCAGGCGGTTCCATTCGAGTGTACGCGGGCCAGCAAGCAGGATCTTGGGGTGCGCAGTGGCCGCGTAGGATTCCTGTTCGTGGAACAGTTCCTCGAACAACTTCTCGCCGGCACGAAGTCCCGTATAGACGATCTCGATGTCGCGCCCCGGCAGCTTGTTCGTCAGTCGGATCATCTGCTCGGCAAGGTAACCGATGCGCACCGGCTCGCCCATGTCGAGCGCATAGACCTCCCCGCGCGCTCCGAGTACCGCCGCCTGCAGGATCAGCTGGCAGGCTTCGGGAATCGTCATGAAATAGCGGGTGATTTCCGGGTGCGTGACCGTGACGGGTCCCCCCTGACGAATCTGTTCGCGAAACAGGGGCACCACGCTCCCCGCTGAATCCAGCACGTTGCCGAAGCGCACGGTGATGAACCGGGTGCCCGAGCGTTCGGCCAGGCTCTGGCATACGATTTCGGCGGCCCGCTTGGTAGCGCCCATGACGTTGGCTGGGTTGACGGCCTTGTCGGTGGAGATCAGCACGAAATTACCGACGCCGCCCTGATCGCAGGCCAACGCGAGGGTCGCCGTCGCCACCAGGTTGTTGCGCACGGCCTCGCGGAGTTGCCCTTCCAGCAGTGGGACATGCTTGAACGCCGCAGCGTGGAACACGGTATGCGGCCGATGGCGCCTCAGCACCTGCGCCGCGGTTGCGGCGTCGCCACAGTCGCCGAGATGGACATGCAGCAGCAGATCGGGAAACTCACGGCGGAGTTCCTGCTCGATCTGGTAGAGGTTGAACTCGGAGAGCTCGAGCACGATCAGCGACTCGACGCCGAGTCGCGCCAATTGACGACAGAGCTCGGCCCCGATCGAACCGCCGCCACCGGTGACCAGCACACGACGCGACGCGACGCCACCCCGGATCGCGGCCCAGTCGAGCGAGATCTGCTGTCGGCCGAGCAGATCCTCGATCGCGACTTCCTTGAGCTCGTTGATCTCCGAGCGCCCGGCAATGACGTCCTCAAGCCTCGGCACCGTGCGGAACGGCAGATTGGCGTCTTCGCACGCCTCGACCACGCGCCGCATCTCACGCGCACTGGCGCTCGGCATCGCGATCAGCAGCATCTGCGCCGCCACCTGCTCCGCCACCTGCGGCAATACCGAAACCTTGCCGAGCACCGGGAGCCCGTGCACGTGCGCACCGCGGAGCGCGTCGTCGTCGTCCAGGAACCCGACGGGCTGATAGCGGGATTCACGCTTGAGATCGCGTACCAGCGCCTCTCCCGCCCGGCCCGCTCCGAGCACCAGCACGCGAAGTCGCGGCGAGCTCAGGAACACATCGGCGCGCGAATCCTTCCAGTACCGGTACAGCAAGCGCGGAGAACCGAGCAGGACCGTGAGTGCGAGCGGATACAGCGGCATCGTCCAGCGCGGCACGTGCTCGAGGCGGGAGTGCAGGAACAGGACGAGGGTGATCGCAAGCGTCCCGATCAGGGCGGCTCGCGCGATGTTCCAGAGATCCGGCAGGCTGGCGAATCGCCAGAGCCCACGATAGAGCCCGGTCCACCACAGCACACCGCCCTGCACGAACACCACGAGCGCGGCATTGATGCTGACCGGCACCACGTCGATCGGTTCAGGGCGAAGGTTCCACGGCAGCCAGTTGGCGATGAACCAGGCAAGGCCGACCATCGCCAGGTCGTGCACGATGACCGCCGTACGCGGGTGCACCGCCGCCGCGAGTCTGCGCGCGGCGTTTCTCATCCCCGACCTCTTGCGCTCGCAAGGATGCGGCGTTTTCCGGCCAGCCAAATCGCCATGCCGAGAGCATAGACGATTGCCGCGATGCTTCCAGCCCGCGCCGGCATCCGCAGAGAGAGAATCACCGCAGGCAGAACGATCACCACATTCCACGACATCCACGCGAGCGCCGTGCGTGGATGGCTCCATCCGCTGCGGATCAGCCATTGGTAGAGATGCTGATGGTGGCGCCGCCAGAAACGCCGGCCGAGCAACGCGCGAGTGGCGAGCGTCATGCCCGTGTCGATCAGGCAACCCGACACCAGCACCAGCAGGGCCTGCCAGGACAACACTCCGTCCCGCACCGCCAGCGCGCCCAGGGCCGCAACGATCAGGCCGAGCACGCCGCTCCCCACATCGCCCATGAACAGCCGTGCGCTGGGGACGTTGTGCGGCAGGAAGCCGGCGATGCCGCCGGCAGCGGCGACCGCGAGCATCGCAAGGGGCAGATGCCCATCGAACAGCGCGAGCAGCGCAATGAAGAGCGCCACGAACAGCACCTGCCACGACAGCATTCCATCGGCGCCATCGAGAAAATTGTGCAGGTTGATCGATGCGGTGGTCGCCACGATCACCACGGCCGCGAAAAGCCAGTGCAGCGATTCCGCAACGACGGTGGCGGAATTCCAGGCGGCGGCAACGCAGGCTGCCGCGGCCAAGTGAACGACGAGGCGCGGCCAGGCCGGAAGCCCGCGATGATCGTCCACCCAGCCGATGACCGCGACCAGCGCCAGCGCGGCAGCCAGCCAGCCGCAAGCCTCGCGCCAGCCATCGATTCCGGGACTTGCCAGGTTCGGCGCGATGCCGATGAGCAGCCAGGCGAAGGCGATGCCGATGCCGCCACCGCGCGGAATGGGCTGGCGATGCAGCCGGGCGGCACCCGGCACGTCCAGCAGGGTTCCCCGGCTGGCGGCCATCGCCCGCACACCGACGGCTCCAAGGTGCCCCATGATCGCAGCCACGCCTCCGGCGAACAGCAGCATCAGGGATCCAGCCGGCAGCATCGTCAGTCGCCCATGACGCCGTGGATCGGCCGGGCATTGCCCCAGGTTCGACAACTCGGACAGAGCCAGTGCAATTGCCTTGCACTGAAACCACAGCGGGTGCAGCGATAGTTGCTGCGGTCCTCGATCATCCGTTGCGCCACTTCCCGCACGACTTCAAGCTGCCGGGCGGTTTCCGCGTCGCCGCGCGTCGCCAGCAGCTCCGTGAGCAGCAGCAGGCCCCTGACCGAGGGCCGCTCGCGTAGCGCCTTGATGAGGCGCACGCTGGCGACCTCGCTGCCTTCGCGATCGCGCAACAGCGCAACGAGCGCCAGGACCGGCGTGATCCCCCGATACGCGTTCGCAAGCCGTTCGAGGCTCGCCTGCTTTTCGCCTACATCGCCGACAACATCCAGGCACTTCAGCATCGGTGCGAGCACCTGCGGCACGATCTCCGCATCGAGCTCTACGGCCTGTTCGAATGCGGCCAGCGCGGCGCGGTGCTCGCCTGCGCGCTGCGCGAAATTGCCACGCAGCAACAGGGCTCGCGTGCACTCGGGATCGACCTCGAGGGCAGCGTCGAGGTGCCGGAGCGCCTGGGTCCGGGACTGCGGCTGGCCGCTGTCGTCGCGGGCCTGCTCCACCATCTCGCAATGGAACTGGGCGATGTCGGACCGCTGCGACTCCCCGGTGATTTCCTGCAGGCGCTCTGCCTGTTCGATGGCCTTGGGCCAGTCGCGTTCCTGCTGATAGATGGTGAGAAGCTGGCGCATCGCCGCCGGGGTCTGCGCAGCGGCGCCCACGAGATCGGTGAACAGGGCTTCCGCCCGGTCCAGCAGACCGGCCCGCATGTAGTCCTCGCCGAGCGCGACCAGCGCTAGCGTTTTCTGCGCTGGCGGCAGGTCGATGCGGGCGATCAGGCTCTGGTGAACGCGGATGGCGCGATCGACCTCGCCGCGTCGTCGGAACAGACTGCCCAGCGCCAACTGTGTTTCAACGGTTTCCTGGTCCGATTCGGCAATGTCGAGGAAGACCTCGAGCGCCTTGTCCTGCTGCTCGTTGAGCAGGTAGTTCAGTCCGCGGAAATAGCTGCTGCGAAGCTCCCTCACTTCCGCGCCGCCGCTTCTGGCCTGTTCACGTCTCGCGATCCACCAGCCGCTCGCCGCAGCGAGCGGCAACAGCAACCAGAACAGGGCGAGGTCGAAGGTCATAGCGCGAAAGTCGGCCGAAAGCCCCGGGCAGCCCGGGGAGCCATCCTACTTCCCGCCACAACGGAGGGAAGCGGGAAGTTCAGCGCAAGGACTACAGCGTCCCGGACCACTGCACCTCGGAAGCGTCGTACGAACCCCTCCGGGACTCTGAAGGAAGACGCGCCCCTGCCGGCGCGCGCCAGGCACCGGATCAGACCGGCCGACGGTTGACGCGATCGCGAAGTTCCTTGCCGGGCTTGAAGTGCGGGACATGTTTGCCGGGAAGCGAAACGGAAGCACCGGTTCTGGGATTGCGGCCGATGCGCGCCGGCCGGAAATGCAGCGAGAAGCTGCCGAATCCCCGGATTTCGATGCGCTCGCCGCTCGCGAGGGATCGACTGATGAGTTCCACCACTTCCTTGACCGCCATCTCGACATCGCCGAACGCCAGATGCGTCTGGCGCAGCGCGAGTGCCTGGATCAGGTCGGACTTGGTCATGGCGATGCACGCAATTGCAGCTCGGCAGTGGGAGGTACTGGACGCGCAACGCACGACGGCCAGCGCAAACTGCCCTGACCGTCACGCGCCGCGTCGCGCATCCGCCCGCTACTCCGCGCGATTGTCGAGCTGCTCCTTGAGCAACGCTCCGAGCTTGGTGGTGGCGCCCGTTGCCGACTGATAGTCGGACACGGGCTGCTCCGGCACGTCCACTTCATCCCTACCACGGATCGACAACTGCAGGCTGCGGCCCTTGCGGTCCATTCCGGTGAACTTGGCCTCGATGGTGTCCCCGACCTTGAGGTGCTGCGTCGCGTCCTCCACCCGCTCCTTGGCGATGTCGATCGCGCGGATGTAGCCCTCGACTCCTTCACTGAGGTCGACCATCGCGCCCTTGGCATCAACCTCGCGCACGGTACCGGTCACGATCGTGCCGCGCGGGTTCGCCGCCATGTACTGACCGAACGGATCCTGCTCCATCTGCTTGACACCGAGCGAAATGCGCTCGCGCTCGGGATCCACCGCCAGCACGACGGCTTCGAGATCGTCGCCCTTCTTGAAATTGCGGACGAGATCCTCGCCGGTGCCCTGCCAGGAGATATCGGACAGGTGCACGAGCCCGTCGATACCCCCATCGAGTCCGATGAAAATGCCGAAGTCGGTGATCGACTTGATCTGACCCGAAACCTTGTCGCCCTTCTTGTGGATCGCCGCGAAGGCCTCCCAGGGATTCGCGCGCGTCTGCTTGATGCCGAGGGAAATGCGGCGACGCTCCTCGTCGACGTCGAGCACCATGACCTCGGTGTCGTCGCCCACCTGCACGACCTTGGCCGGGTTCACGTTCTTGTTGGTCCAGTCCATCTCGGAGACGTGCACGAGTCCTTCCACGCCAGGTTCGATCTCGACGAAACAGCCATAGTCCGTGACGTTGGAAACCTTGCCCGCCACGCGCGTACCCGTCGGATAACGGCGTGCGATGTTCACCCAGGGATCTTCGCCGAGCTGCTTCAGGCCCAGGGATACACGGTTGCGCTCGCGGTCGAAGCGCAGCACGCGCACGTCGAGCTCGTCGCCCACGTTGACGATTTCGGACGGATGGCGGACCCGCTTCCAGGCCATGTCGGTGATGTGCAGCAGCCCATCGATGCCGCCGAGGTCCACGAACGCGCCGTAATCGGTGAGGTTCTTGACCACGCCCTTGATGACGGAATTCTCGGTGAGGCGATCGAGCAGCTTCTCGCGCTCTTCGCTGAACTCGCTCTCGACTACCGCGCGCCGCGAGACCACCACGTTGTTGCGCTTGCGGTCGAGCTTCAAAATCTTGAACTCGAGTTCCTTGCCCTCGAGATAAACCGGGTCGCGCACCGGGCGCACGTCCACCAGCGAACCGGGAAGGAACGCGCGCACGTCCTGGATGTCGACGGTGAACCCGCCCTTGACCTTGCCCGAGATCCGTCCGGTGATGGTGGACTGCTTCTCGAACGCTTCCTCGAGGTCGTCCCACACCATGGAGCGCAGCGCTTTCTCGCGCGACAGGACAGTTTCGCCGAAGCCATTCTCGAGGGAATCGAGCGCCACCTTTATCTGGTCGCCAACCTTGATGGGCAGGTCGCCTGCCTCGTCACGGAACTGCTCTATGGGGACGATGCCCTCGGACTTGAGTCCTGCATTGATGACGACGACGTCGGAGCGAATCTCGACGATGGTGCCGAGCACAATGGCGCCCGGCTTGAGTTTGGAAATCGATTCGCTCTGTTCGAACAGCTCAGCAAAACTCTCGGTCATGAATAATTCCTGGTGATCGATCGGCAGACGCCGCGATGCGGTCGCCGCCACCCGTTGTTGCCGCGTCGAGCGGCGTTGATGAACCCGCTTTCGCGGGAATAGTTGCGGTGCCGGTACTACGTGCCGATGCCCATGGTCCGCCGGGATCCGGTCACTTGACTTTTCTGCGGCGGACGCCCGTGTGCCACCGCGCGACGGGCGCTTGCGCGCCCGTTTCGCACCTGCGCCATCCTTGACCCAGTTTGTACAATCGTTCCAGACGGTACGCTCAGCCGCGCACCCCATGAATGCGTGCAGCCGCCAGCGACAACACCTTGGTCACCACGTCCGCCACCGGAATGCCGGTGCTGTCGACGAGAACCGCGTCATCGGCGGGCCGCAGCGGCGCGACCCTGCGTTCTGCATCGCGGGTGTCGCGGGCGTGGATTTCCTCCAAAAGGTCGGCGAGTTTAACCGTCAATCCCTTTTGCTTCAACTGTTTATAGCGACGCCTTGCACGTTCCTCGGCGCTGGCCGTGAGAAAAATCTTGAGGGCGGCATCGGGGAAGATCACCGTACCCATGTCGCGGCCGTCCGCGACCAGACCCGGCGGTTTGCGGAACGCCCGTTGCTTGTCCACCAGCGCGGCGCGCACGCCGGGGATGGCGGCGATGGCGGAGGCCGCCGCAGCGCAGGTTTCGGTGCGCAGTTCGTGACTGGCCTCGACCCCATTCACGAAAACCAGCGGGTCATCGCCCGGACGATCCTCGAACCGCACCCGGGTCTCGGCGGCATACCGGACGAGCGTCGAGTGGTCCGAGAAATCGGCGTCCGCCCAGCTGGCGGCGAGACCCACGGCCCTATACAGCGCGCCGGAATCGAGGAACCGCCAGTCGAGCGAGCGCGCCACCAGTCGGCTGATCGTGCCCTTGCCGGAGCCGGAAGGCCCGTCCACCGTCAGTACCTCGGGAATCTTCTGGCTCATCGGCTTGTCTCCGGGGCTGGCTCACCTGTGGTGACGACACTTGCGCCGAGTCGGCGCAGCTGATCGGCGAAGCCCGGATAGGATGTCGCGACGTTGCCACAGTCGCGGATACGGACCGCATCGTCGGCGCGCAATGCAGCGATCGCCAGGGCCATCGCGCAGCGATGATCGCCAGCTGACTCGACGGTCGCTCCCTGCAATTGCGGGACACCCCGTATCAGCGCGCCGTCCGCACGCTCCTCGATATCGGCGCCCATCTCACGCAGTGCCCGCGTCATCACCGCGATCCGGTCCGATTCCTTGACGCGGAGCTCGGTCGCGCCCTCGATGAGGGTCTCTCCTTCGGCCAACGCGGCGGCGACGAAGAATGCCGGCATCTCGTCGATCATGTCGGGCACCACGCTCACCGGCACGCGAACCCCCTGCAACGGCGCATCGCGGACCATCAGACTCGCCATGGGCGTATTTCCGACGGTCTCCAATTCATGTTCCACCGCGCCACCCATGGATTCGAGCACCCGCCAGAGCCCGGTGCGACGCGGATCGAATCCAACATGGTTCATCCGGATGGCCGAGGCACGAACCAGCGACGCTCCGACGAGCCAGAACGCCGCGGCGGAAAAGTCGCCCGGCACTTGCACGTCGCGTGCGCGCAGTTCTCCTCCTCCCTCGATCCGCACCTGTCCGGCAGTGAACTCGATCGGATAGCCGAAGTGCTGGAGCAGGGATTCAGTGTAGTCGCGCGTCGGCGGGTTTTCCCGTACCCGCGTGGTTCCTGCCGCCCGCAAGCCCGCGAGCAGAACCGCGGACTTGACTTGCGCACTGGCGACGGGCGGCGCGTAGTCGATGCCCAGGAGCCCGCGGTTGCCCGTGATCCGAAGCGGCGGAACAGCCCCCGCCGACGCCTCAATGACCGCGCCCATGGCGCGCAGAGGATCCACGATCCTCCCCATGGGCCGTCGGGAAAGTGAGTCGTCGCCGATCAGTTCGCTGTCGAATGGCTGCCCGGCGAGCAGTCCCGCAAGCAGTCGCATGGCCGTTCCGGAATTGCCGCAGTCGAGCGCCCCTGACGGCGCAGCCAAACCGCCCGGCCCCGCGCCCGTCACGATGCGCACAAAGGAGCCGGGTGCTTCGATGCGTACCCCGAGCTGACCGCAGATGGCCACGGTCGCGCAGGTATCGGCCGCCTCCAGGAAATTGTCGATGCGGGTGATGCCACGGGCGATGCTCGCGAGCATTACCGCGCGGTGCGAGATGGACTTGTCGCCGGGAACTTCGAACGTGCCGCGCAGGGGCCCGTTCGCCGTCACTTCCCAGTCGACCGTGCGGGCCGCTGGAGTCACGCCAGCAACGTCCGCATCGCCGCGACCAGCCTGCCCTGTTCTGCCGCCGTTCCCACGGTGATACGCAGGCACTGCGGCAGTCCGTAACCGGACATGGGGCGGACCACGACGCCCTCCGCGAGCAAGCCGGTCTCGACTGCAGCGGCGTCACGCCGGGCGCTGCCGAAATCCGCCAACACGAAGTTCCCGGCGGATTCCGGCACGCTCAAGCCGAGTCCGCGCAATGCGTCGGTCAACGCGCGTCGCTGCAGGACGCTGTGATCCCGGCAGTGCTCGACATGCGCCTGATCCGCAAGCGCCGCCCGCGCTGCGACCAGCGCCAGCGTGTTGATGTTGAAGGTCTCGCGCACGCGATCGAGCGTTTCGATCACGCGAGGGTGGGCGATCGCGTAGCCGACGCGCAGGCCAGCCAGTCCATGGATCTTCGAGAACGTGCGCGTCACCACCAGGTTGGGGAACCGCTGCCGGAGGCCGAGCACCGTTGCGCGGTCAGGCTGCGCCGCGTATTCGACGTACGCCTCGTCGACGACGACGAGAACGTGCCGCGGCACGCGCCGCAGGAACGCCGCGAACGCCTCGCGCGAGAACGCCGTGCCGGTCGGATTGTTCGGATTGGCGAGATAAACCAGCCGCGTGTGCGGGGAGAGCGCGCAGGCGAAAGCGTCGAGGTCATGGCCGCGGGGAGCCTGCGCATGCGTTGCCGGCAATGCACTCGCCGCCACCGCCCGGGCACCGACACTGCGGGCCGCGATCGCATAGACGGCGAAGCCGAACTCGCTGAAAAGCACTTCGTCGCCTGCTCCTGCGTACGCCTGGGCGAGGAGCATCAGCAGCTCATGTGAGCCATTGCCGAGGCAGATGTCGCAGGGTGCGACGCCGAGATGCCGCGCGAGCGCGGCCTTCAGCTCATGTCCGTGGGGATCCGGATAGCGCAACAGTTGAAGCGGCGAGCACTCGCGGACCAGGTCCAGTGCCTGCTGACAGGGTCCGAACGCATTCTCGTTGGAGCCGAGCTCCACGAGACCTTGCGCACCTGCATCCTGCCGCAACCGCACGAGGTCGTGGCCCGGATCGTACGCGGCAATCGCGGCCGCAACGGACGCAGGCTGCGGCAACGATGGCGCTGCGTCGCGCAACACCGGTGACTAGAGCACGGCCACTGGGTAGGAACCCAGCACCCGCACCTGCGTGGCGAGCGCGCCGAGTGCGGTGATCGCACTGGCGACGGCGGCGTCATCCACGTGCCCGGACACGTCGATGAAGAACGCGTACTGCCAACGCCCCTGGTGGGACGGGCGCGACTCGATGCGGTTCATGCTGACGCCGTTCGCGGCGAACGGGCTCAGCAGGTTGAACAGCGCACCCGGCTGATCGTCGACGTGCACCAGCAGCGAGGTGCGATCGTTGCCGCAGGGCGGGAATATCTCGCGACCGAGAACGAGAAAGCGCGTCGTATTGTCCGGTCGATCCTCGATCGGTCCGGCCACGGCCTTGAGCCCATATACGTGCCCAGCCGCTTCCCCGGCGATTGCCGCCGCGTCGTCCGCGTTACGCGCGCGGCGCGCCGCCTCGGCATTGCTCGCGAGCGGCGTGAGCTCGGCCGTTGGCAGGTGTTGACGCAACCAGGCCTTGCACTGCGCGAGCGACTGCGGATGCGAATACACCCGCTCGATGTCCTCCATGCGGCCACTGCGCGAGAGCAGGAACTGATGCACCCGGAGCTCCACTTCACCGCAGATCTTGAGCCCCGACGTGAGAAACATGTCGAGCGTCGACTGGATGGTGCCCTGCCCCGAATTCTCGACAGGTACCACACCAAGATCGGCATTGCCGCTTTCGACTTCCTGAAACACTTCCTCGATCGAAGCCAAGGGCAATCCATGCGCCGAATGGCCGAAATGCTTGCGCACTGCCTGCTCGCTGAAAGTTCCGCGTGGCCCCAGGAACCCGATCTTGAGCGGCTCCTGCTGCGCCAGACACGCGGACATGACCTCGCGGAAGAGCCGCACCAGCACTTCATCCGCCAGTGGCCCCTCGTTGCGATCCACCACCATGCGCAGCACCTGGGCCTCGCGCTCGGGACGGTAGTAATCGATGGCTGCCTTGAGCGGTCCCTTGGCCTTGCCGACCTGCGAGGCGAACCTGGCCCTTTCCTGGATCAGGGACTGGATCTGTCCATCGATGCCATCGATGCGAGAGCGGACCTCATCCAGCGCGGGATCCCCCTTGGCATCGAGGCCGGGTCGTGTGCCGCGCTGCCTTGCCATCAGAGCTCGCGCACCGTGAGGACGCCTTCGATCGCGCAGAGATCGCGAACCGCAGCGGGTGGCACCGGCGAATCCACATCGACAAGGTTGTACGCCAGTTCTCCGCGCGACGCATTGTGCATCTGCGCGATATTGACGTCGTTGGCCCCGAGCACGTGGGATATCTGGCCGATCATGTTGGGAACGTTGCGGTTGGCGATGGCAAGGCGCGAAGTGCCCGCGCGCGCCATGCGCAGACGCGGGAAATTGACGCTGTGGCCGATATTGCCGTTCTCCAGGTACTCGCGAAGATCATCGATCACCATCACCGCGCAATTCTCCTCTGCCTCCGCGGTCGATGCACCGAGATGCGGAAGCGCGATCACCCGCGGATCGTCGAGACGATTCCTGAGCGGGAAGTCGGTGACGTAGCACCGGAGTTTCCCGGCGTCGAGCGCCGCACCCAGCGCATCCTCGTCGATGACGCCACCGCGGGAGAAATTGAGTAGCACTGCGTCCTGCCTGATCGCGTCGAGAGCCTTGCCGTCGATCAGGCCGCGGGTGGCCTCGCCGAGCGGTACGTGCACCGAGACGAAATCGCTTCGCGCGAGCAGATCCCCGATGTCGACCGCCTTGCCGACCTCTGACGTCAGCGCCCAGGCCCCTTCCACGGTCATGTGCGGATCGAAGCCGAGCACTTGCATGTCGAGGGCGTGGGCTGCATTGGCCACGCGAACCCCGATGGCACCGAGACCTATGACGCCGAGGGTGCGCCCCGCGAGTTCCACGCCCGCAAACTGCTTCTTGTGCGCCTCCATGGCCGCTTCTGCGTCTTCGGTATCGCCCAGTGACCTCACGAACGCCAGCGCAGCCGGCAGGTTGCGCGCCGCCAGCAGCATGCCGGCGACCACCAGTTCCTTGACCGCATTCGCATTGGCGCCAGGCGCGTTGAATACCGGCACGCCGCGAGCGGTGAGTGCCGCCACGGGTATGTTGTTGGTGCCGGCGCCGGCCCGCGCGACGGCCTTGACCGACGCTTCGATTGGCGTCGCATGCAGGTCCGCGGACCGTACCAGCAGTGCGTCAGGCATCACCGTGTCGCCGCCCACCGCGAAGCGGGCCGATGGCAATCGCGCAAGCCCGCTCGCGGCTATGGCGTTGTGCGTGCGGATCCGGAACCTGGTCGGCTCGCTCATCCCTGGCGCCTTGCGAAGTCGGACATGAAGGAGACCAGGGCTTCAACGCCCGCCAGCGGCATCGCGTTGTAAAGCGACGCGCGCATGCCGCCCACCGCGCGGTGACCCTTGAGCGCCAGCAACCCGGAAGCTTCGGCTTCGACAAGGAACGGCGCGTCGAGTGCGCTGTCGTGCAGCACGAAAGGCACGTTCATGCGGGATCTCGCAGACGGCGCGACCGGGTTCGCGAAGAAGCCGCCACTGCCGTCGATCGCCGAGTAGAGCAGCTCGGCCTTGCGATCGTTGCGCGACTTCATTGCCTCGAGCCCACCCTCGGCTTCCAGCCACTTGAAGACCAGCCCTGCCAGGTACCACGCAAACGTGTTGGGCGTGTTGAACATGGAGTCATGGTCGGCCTGGGCGCGGTACCGCAGAATCGCCGGCAACGAATCCGGTGCGAGATCGAGGAGATCCTCGCGCACGATCAGGAGCACCAGCCCGGAAGGACCGATATTCTTCTGGGCGCCGGCGTAAATGACGCCAAATCGCGAAACATCGAGCGGTCGCGAGAGAATATTGGAGGATGCGTCGGCGACCAGCGGCAGCGCGCCGACGTCGGGAACCTCGTGGAATTCGACTCCATGGATCGTCTCGTTCGGCGTGAAGTGCACGTAGGCAGCTGCCGGATCGAGATCCTCGGCGCTGAATTCGGGAATGCTCCGGTACGCATCGTCGACGCTGCTCGCCACCACCCGCACCGCACACACCTTGCGCGCTTCCGCGACGGCCTTTTCGCCCCAATGGCCGGTCACGATGTAGTCCGCGGATCGATCGGCGGCGAGATTCATGGGGATCTGCGCGAAGTGCTGCGTGGCTCCCCCTTGCAGGAACAGCACCCGATAATGCGAAGGGACCGCAAGGAGACCGCGAAGGGCCGCTTCGGCCGAGGCCGCGCAGGCGACGAAATCCGGGCTGCGGTGACTGATTTCCATCACCGAGGCCCGTGCGCCGCCCCACTCGAGCATTTCGGCCTTCGCAATCTCGAGCACCGGCTCGGGAAGCGCAGCCGGACCCGCACTGAAATTGAAGGCTCGGGTCACGCGCTCGCTCCACCGGATTCGCGTCGCAGCATGCCGCACCGCAGCATGCGGCACAACCCGCGCAACGCTTTCCAGGGAACCCCTGAACAAGGTTCGAAGGTTCCGCGATACAGGGACGTATCGCCACGAATCAATCGATAAGCGATTGATTCGTGGGAGCCGGGTTCGGACCTGCGCCGAACTCGGCGCCGGTCTGGCATTCAGGATGACTTGATCAGACCTTCCCTAGGGCGCGCTGCCCCGCAGGAAAAGCACCGCGAGCGCGGCGGCGATCATGGCACCGGCCAGGATCAGCAACCACGGGCTGGCCGCGGGAACCGGCGTGTCATCGTCCCGGGTTGGCTGGGGCGGGGTCGATCCCGCGATGTCGGCCGCAGTGATCGCGCGCAGTGTCTGGGTGATCAGCACCGGCGGAGCGGCTGCGGCGGCTTGCGCGAGAGGGGCGGGCCGAACGTTGCCGCGTGCAGGCAGGCCGGGTGCCTCGAGCACGAAACGTTCCTGTCGAAACACGATCTGGTCGCCACCGTGCAGCGTCGCGTCGCTGCGCGGCACCCCATTGACCTCGAACTCGGCGTGGCCGTCGATGCCGCGAAGATAGGCTCCTTCCGGCGCAATCTCGATTCGCGCATGCTGGCCGGCGATGCCGCCATCGTCATCCAGCACGATGTCGCAGGTCGGGTCGCGCCCGATCACCAATGGTTTGAGCAGCGGCACCGCGCGACCGAAATTGCGCCCGGACCAGCCGCGCAACGCCACTCGGGATCCTGCTGCGGACTCCTTCTGCAGTTCGACGGCACTCGCCGAGCCCGCGGGCTTCAGCGACTGCTCGTCGGCGGGCTTGATGGCGATGCGGACCGTATCGATGGTGACGAGATCGCCGATGCGAAGCAGTGCCAGCTCGACAACCGGTCGCGCGTTGACATGCGTCCAGGCGTCCTTTGCGTGTACCCGCAACATCAATCCGCGCCGGTCGCTGACCACGGTGGCGTGGTGAGGGCGCACGCCCTCGTCGCGCAGCACGACTTCGTTGTCGGGCGCGCTGCCGATGCGGATCTCGCCCGGCGACAACTTCTGGTCGGCGTGCTCGCCGTTGGGAAAACTCAAACGCACAAGCAGGCTCCAGCCCAGCACCATGCAGACTCTAGCAAAGCCCGGGCCGAATCGGTGATCGCAGGCGATTTGCCCACGCATGCCGGGTACCGCATGCCGTATCCTCCCCCCGCCCCGGCCGCTCCGGGAGGGACCATCCTCCATGGCACGTATCCTCGTCAAGCGCGTGCACGCAAAATCCCTGGCCGCGTCCCGCAAGGCCGTCGAACGCGTCGCCCGCAAGCTCGCCGACAAGTTCGATGTCGGTTACCAGTGGGACGGCGACACGTTGTTGTTCGAGCGCATGGGCGTCAAGGGCACCATCGCGCTCCTGCCTGGAGCGGTCGAAGTGTTCGCCGAACTCGGATTCCTGTTCGGCGCGCTGCGCAACACGGTCGAGCAGGAAATCGAGAAATATCTCGACAAGGAATTCGGCTGAACCGGCAGGTCAGCCGAACGGGTCGCGATCGCCGCTGAAGAGTTTTTCCAGCGCCGCCCGTTCGCGGCGCCCGATCACCGACAGGAACTCGTTTCCATCCGACCCCATCGCCAGGCAAGCGGCGAATCCCTCTTCCAGGAAGCGCTGCATGCGCGCAAGGCCCGCAGCCCTGGCCGGGGCGCGCGCCAGCTTGAGCAGGGCACCGAGCAGGGGCGCGCGCGCGAGCCGGTCGAGGTCGGCGCCCACGGCGAGCAGCAGACGCAGTTGTTCGGTGCGCGACGCTCGCGTTCCCGACGCCGTGTAGGCGTCCGCATAGCGGCCTGCATCGAGTTCGGGGGCGCCCCGATGTCGCGCAGCCAGTGCTTCGGCCAGTGCGAGATCGAGCTGATGAGTCAGCAGATCGAGTTCCAGCGCGCGGGCCACGACGTCGAGTAGCTTCGCCGGCAGCCAGCGCCGCATGGTCGGCAGTATGTGCACGACCTCGCGATCCCGCCAGGCGACATCCTGATCCCCGTAAAGGTCGTGGAGGAAAAAGCGTGTCGCGCGCGTGAATCGCGGGTCGCGTGCAAGATCCGCGTACATATTGGCGAGCCGCGCGGCCTGCCAGCCCTGAACCACCGGCAGCCAGCTCGACCGGTTGCGCGGATCAAGCGCCGGGTCGCGTGCATCACGCAGCGATTTCGCGAGTTCCTCGATACGAGCACCCTGATCCATCGCCACGGGCAGCTCCCGCCTTCGAAGGCCGCGAGCTTACCCCTACAATCCCGAGTCGTCCCTAGCGCCCGCCTCCATGCTGATCGTGCAAACCGGCGCCTCCCGGAGGCGTCCCCGTCGTTCGAAGATCGGCATCGCGATTGCTGGCGGAGGGCCCGTCGGCGGCATGTACGAACTGGGCGCGCTGTGTGCGCTCGATCAGGCACTCGAAGGTTGTGACCTCACCCGCCTCGATGTGTATGTCGGCGTCAGTTCCGGTGCGTTCATGGCGGCGGGACTCGCCAATGGCATCGATACCGACGAGATCTGCCGGCTGTTCATCACCGGCGACGAGACCAAAGTCAGGTTCCGGCCGCAGATGTTCCTGCGGCCTGCGTTCCGCGAGTACGGGCGACGATTGCGCGCGGCGCCCGGGGTGCTCTCGGGATGGCTGGGCGACTGGTTCAGGCATCCCCTGAGTCGCGGCTGGAGCGACATGTTCGGACGGCTCGGCGCGCTGGTGCCGGCGGGACTCTTCAACAACGACGCAATCGACAGCTACCTGCGCGACGTTTTCGAGCACTACGGGCGCAGCAACGATTTTCGCGAGCTTCCCCGACGGCTGTTCGTGGTGGCGGTGGAACTCGACACCGGCGACATCGTGCGGTTCGGCGCCCCGGGCTTCGACCATGTGCCGATCTCG
Organism: Lysobacterales bacterium; assembly: GCA_041745755.1. Taxonomy (GTDB): domain Bacteria; phylum Pseudomonadota; class Gammaproteobacteria; order Xanthomonadales; family Ahniellaceae; genus JBBQNY01. The sequence continues at coordinate 1,229 of JBGTIG010000154.1, read as the reverse complement.
CGCGCCGTGCAGGCGAGTGCGGCCCTGCCCGGGCTTTATCCGCCGGTCGAGATCGACGGCCGGCACTACGTCGACGGGGCGCTCCGGCGCACGCTGCATGCGTCCGTCGCGATGGCCGACGGTGCGGATCTGGTCCTTGCGCTGAATCCGCTCGTTCCGTTCGACGCCGCCGCACGCACGGCCGCCAGCGCGCGCGACAATCCCGGCGTATCGACGACGCTCACCGCAAGTGGTCTGCCCACGGTGCTCTCGCAGTCGTTTCGCACGCTGCTGAAGTCGCGCATGCAGGTGGGGCTCGACGGCTATCGCCACCAGTTTCCGCATTCGGACCTCGTGCTGTTCGAGCCTGACGCGTCGGATGGCGAGATGTTCTTCGCCAATGTCTTCAGCTACGACAATCGGCAGAAGGTCGCCGAGCATGCGTTCCGGGCCACCCTGGCGGACCTCGGCCGGCAACGTGAAGCGCTGGCTCCGCTGCTGGCACGGCACCAGATCGTCCTGCGGGACGAGGTACTCGATGACCCTTCGGCAAGCATGCTCGCCGGCGTCGAGCGCTATCGACCGCGGCCCACCGATCAATCGCGCAAGCTGCGCCGCGCGCTCGACGATCTGGATCTCTCGCTGGGACAGCACAAGCCCAAGCGGCGACGCCACCCGCGCAGAGTTCCCGTAGTGTGACTATTCTAAGCGGCGGGCCTAGCGTGCGACCCGACCCCTCCCTCCGCGAGCCCGTCATGACCGAACCGAAATTCAAGAAGAAGCCCGCCGCGAGCCCGACATTCGATGCGCAGGGCAGGCTGATGGAATCCGCGCAGCAGATCTGGATGGCCGGACTCGGCGCGTTCTCGCGCGCACAGGACCAGGGATCGAAGCTGTTCGATGCCTTGATCCGCGAGGGTCAGACCCTCGAGTCCCGAACCCGCAATTTTGCCTCGGGGAGGGCGGATGGCGTACGCGACAAGATGGAGAACACCGTGAGCAGCGTCAAGGTCCGCGCGGCCGACACCTGGGACCGGTTGGAGAAGGTGTTCGAAGACCGCGTCTCCCGCGCGCTCACACACCTCGGTGTTCCCGGCCGTGAGGAGATGCAGGCGCTGGTGGATCGCGTCGAGGAGCTGAACCGCACGCTCCGCGCGCAGCTGGCCGCGGGCAAGCCGGCTGCTGCGTCCACCGTGCCGAAGTCCCGCGCCGCAAAGACGCCGCGCGCGCGCAAGTCGGCCAAAACCGCC
>JBGTIG010000153.1:0-5418 GCA_041745755.1 Lysobacterales bacterium | reverse complement strand
GCGACCCCGCCCGCAACGGGTGGCGAGCCGCGGCGCGCTCCCCGCGGCATCGAACCCCACCGGCCACAATCCTTCGGCGGCGCCTCATTCGCGTGCGATCATCGCGCGCGGCAGCGGGAGGAACCGATGACGAACCTCGATCCAACCTCGGCGGCGGACGCATCGGCGTCGCCTATGCTGGTCAACTTCGCCGCCTATGATCGCGACGGCCTGCGCACGGGCGATTTCACCGTCGACCAGATCAGCGACGTACTGGAGCAACCCGGGCAGTTCGTGTGGCTGGGTCTGCACGAACCGGACGAGGCGCTGCTCGACAAGATCCAGGACGAGTTCCATCTGCACGATCTCGCCATCGAGGACGCACACCACGCGCACCAGCGGCCAAAGGTCGAGGCGTACGGCGATTCGCTGTTCATCGTGTTGCAGACCGCGCAATTCGTCAACGGCAAGATTGCGTTCGGCGAAACGCACCTGTTCCTGGGCGTCAATTACCTGGTCAGCGTCCGCCACGGCGCATCCCTGTCCTACACGCCGGCTCGAATGCGCTGCGAACAATCCCCGGAACTGCTGGCAATGGGGCCGAGCTTCGGCCTGTATGCGATCTTCGATTTCGTCGTCGACAACTTCCAGCCCATCGTCGGCTCCTTCCAGTCGGAGCTCGAGGCCCTCGAAAACGACATCTTCGGCGCCAACTTCAGCCGTGACGTGATCGAACGCCTCTACGACCTCAAGAAGGAGCTCGTGACGCTCCGGCTTGCGGTCGCCCCGCTGCAGGACATGCTCAACCAGCTCGTGCGGTTCCACCCCGGGCTCATCCACGAGCCGGTGCGCATCTACTTCCGCGACGTCTACGACCACGCGGTCCGCGTAAAGGAGAACTGCGACACGATGAGCGAGATGCTCTCCGCAGCCATGTCGGTCAACCTGGCGCTGGTATCGGTGGGTCAGGGAGAGGTCGTCAGGCGGCTGGCGGGTTGGGCTGCGCTCCTCGGCATTCCCACGCTGATCGCCAGCTGGTACGGCATGAACTTCGAGCACATGCCGGAGCTGACCGGGCGCCTGAGCTACGGCGCGGTCATTGGCGTGACCGCGCTTGCGTGCCTTGGCGTCTACACCTGGCTCCGCCGCGCGAAGTGGCTTTGAGTTTCGCCGCCTGGCGCCAGCGAAGGCGGCAGAACCTCACTTGACCGCGAGCGGGGTCTCGGTCCAGCGCTTGAGCCAGGCATTGACGATGTTGTGCCACTGGATCGAATTCTGTGGTTTGAGAACCCAGTGGTTCTCATCGGGAAAGTACAGAAACTGCGAGGGAACCCCGCGTCGCTGCAGCGCGGTGAAAGCGCCGAGACCTTGTTCCACGGGAATGCGGAAGTCCAGCTGGCCGTGGATGACCAGCATCGGCACCTTCCACTTGGCCACGTGCGCGACCGGGTTGTGCTTCTCGTAGTTCTCGGGCTTGTCGAACGGTGTGCCGCCCATCTCCCATTCGTCGAACCACAGCTCTTCGGTGGAATACCCCATCATGCGATTGTCGAAAACGCCGTCATGATTGACCAGGCAACGCCAGGGTTCGGGCCAGTTCCCGGCGATCCAGTTAACCATGTAGCCGCCATAACTCGCGCCGAGCGCGCAGGCGCGCTTGCCATCGAGGAAATCGAACTTGGCCAACGCCGCTTCCCAGCCCTTCTGCAGGTCCTCGAGGGGCTTGCCGCCCCAATCGCCTGAAATCGAATCGGTGAAGGCCTGCCCGTAGCCGGTGGAACCATGGAAATCGATGAACACCACGGCGAAACCCTGGCCCGCGTAAGTCTGCGGGTTCCACCGGTAATGGAAGTGGTCTCCCATGCTGCCCTGCGGTCCGCCGTGGATCACGAACGCGACCGGGTACTTCTCGCCACTCACGTAGTTCCAGGGTTTCATCACGAAGCCGCGCACGGTCTCGCCGTTCCAGCCGGCGAACTCGAACTGCTCGTACTGCGCGAAGCGCACGTCGGCGAGGCGTTTGGCGTTCACCTGGGTCAGCGGCTTCGGCTTGCCGCGCGGCAATCTCTGCGCATAGAGATCCGCGGGCGAATCGAGATCGTCGTAGGCGAACACGACGTGGCCCGCACCGAGCGAGAACTCCGAGATCGTTCCGCCTCGCGCGAGCAGTTGCGTCTTGCCGCTGGAGACGTCGATGGAGTAAAGCGACGTGCGGCCGAGATCGCCGACGCTCGCATACAGCGTGTCGCCGTCGTCGGAAACCTTGAGGTTGTCGGCGGAACGATCCCAATCCGGTGCCACTTCCCGCGACGTTCGGGTCTTCATGTCCATGGCCATGATCGCCAGCCGATCGGCTTCGAATCCGGGCCGTTTCATCGCGCGGTAGAAAAGCGTCCCGCCGTCGGGCGAGAATACCGGCCCGGTGTCGACCGCCCGGTTGCCGGCGGTCAGATTGGCTGGCACGGTGCTGCCGTCGACGCTGGCGAGGAACAGATCGAAGTTGGTCGACCAGGGTTCGGTGGTGCCCGCGATGCGCGCGGCGAACACGATGAATTTCCCGTCGGGCGAGTAGGTGTAATCGCCATCGTCGCCGAAAGGCTTGGATGGCACGTCGCCATCGGTATTGCGGCTCACCAGCACCGGCTCCGCAGCCGTTCCATCGTCGCCGAGCGTGCTCACGAACAGTTGCGAGCGCGAACCAGTCTTCCACGTGTCCCAGTGGCGGACGAACAGCTTGTCGTACACCACGCCGGTGGCCTTCGGCTTCGCCTTCTCGTCGATGCGCTTGCGGCTGCAGGCCAGATCGGCGCAATCCGGGAACACTTCCATTGACAGCGCCAGCGCGCGGCCGTCGGGAGCGATGCGGAAACTGCCGACGTCGAGCGCAAGGTCGGTGACCTGGCGCACCTGGCCACTGGCGAAATCGTGGCGCCAGACCTGATTGCTGCCGCTCTTGTTGCTGGTGAAGTACAGCAGCCGCCCATCCGGCGACCAACGCGGCAACGATGCCGTCATGCCGATTGGCGTCAATCGTCTGGCCGACGCCGATCCATCGATTGGCACCGTCCAGATACTGGTCGTGCCCTTGTTGGCGTCAAGGTCGGTGCTTCGCAGCTGGAACGCGACGGTCTTGCCTCCCGGTGACATGCGCGGATCGCTGACCCGGTCCAGCGTCACCAGGTCGCGCACCTCGAACGGGCGGGGCGCGGCGTCCACGGCCACCCAGCAGGATCCCGCGATCACCGTGAACAACCACACGAGACGGAATTTCATTCGATCGACTCCAGTGCAGGGGGTTGAGGCGGGCATCCGTCGGACGATCCCTCGAAGATCACGAAGGCCGCGGCTTCTGCCCATCGCCGCGCATCACCACGCACCATACCGCCGACGGCGTCCGTGAAGCCGCAGGGTGCGCGTACGGTTGCGCACGTCATGACCCGACCCAGCCGACGGCCTGCAGCGGGCAGCCCGATGTCGAGCGCTGTAGTCGGGCACGCACCTCGCTCACGCAGCCTGGCGTCTGGCGCCCGAGCGATACAGCAGGAAGGCCACGCCCGCCAGCACCAGCAGTCCGAGCCACTGCCCGAAATGCAGCGCTGAAGGCAGCGCGAGCACATCGGCACGCGCGGCGACGACGATCGGAATGGCGATGAGGATGCCCATCAGCGCCTCACCGGTGATGAGCCCCGCGGCGAAAAGCGTACCCGGACGGTGGACGCGGTCGCGCCCGGGTTCGTCATCGGCGCGAACGCCATGGGCGCGTTCGACGAGATGCGAGAGCAGGCCGCCGAGGAAGATCGGCACCATCAACTCGAGCGGCAGATAGATTCCGATCGCCGCGGCAAGCACCGGCACGCGGAACCGCGAGCCGCGCGCCTTGAGCCACGAGTCGAGGGCGATGATGAGAGCTCCGATGCCGGCACCGATCGCGATCAAACCCCAGGGCAGTTCGCCGCCGAACATGCCCTTGGCGACCGACGCCATGAGCGTGGCTTGCGGGGCCGCCAGCGAGTTGGGGTGTTCGGCCGTCGGCGCACCGATGCCGTACGCGGCGGCGAGAAGGTTCAGCACCGGCGCCATGACCAGCGCGCAGGAAACGGCGCCGATGCCGAGCATGAGCTGCTGCTTCCAGGGTGTCGCGCCCACCAGGTAACCGGTTTTCAGATCCTGGAGGTTGTCCCCGCCCACGGCTGCGGCGCAGCAGACCACCGCGCCGATCATGATCGCGGCGACCGCGCCAATCGGCGACTCGCGCCCGAGTAGGAGCACGAGGACCACCGACGCGAACAGGATGGTGGCGATGGTGATGCCCGACACGGGATTGTTGGACGAGCCGACCAGGCCGGCCAGGTAGCCCGACACCGACACGAACAGGAATCCCGCGACGATCATGATGATCGTCATGGGCAGGCTGACCTTCCAGTCGCCGACTATCGCCTGGTAGAGCACCGCCAGCGGAATCACGAAAATCACGAGCGCGATCAGCATCCACTTCATCGGCAGGTCGCGATCCGTCTCGGCGATGACGGCACCGGTGCCCTTGCGCGCCGCGGCGATGCCGCTGCGGATGCCCGAGAGAAGCGATTTTCGCAGCGAGAACAAGGTCCACACCCCGCCGATCAGCATTGCACCGACGCCGAGGAAGCGGATCTTCGCGGACCAGATCGCGCCCGCCGCCCCGGCGGCGCCCTCGCCCGCTACGCGAGCCGCGAGCGCGGGATCGGAGTCGAGGAAGAACGCGTAGTAGATCGGGATGGCAAAGTGCCACGAGAGGATGCTGCCGGACACGACCACGATCCCGACATTGAGTCCCACGATATAGCCGACGCCGAGCAGTGCGGGCGAGAGATTGGTGCCGATGTAGGCCAGCCAGCGATCGACGAAACCGGCGCCGACCGCGTTGTCGGGAATGAGGCGAAGGCCGCTCTCCGCGGCGAGCTTGACGAAGGCACCAATGCCCGCGGCGAGTGCGAGGATGCGGACGCCCGGGCCGGGGTTATCGCCGGCCTTGAGTACTTCCGCCGCCGCCTTGCCGTCAGGGAAAGCGAGCGGGTCCTCGACGATCAGCGTGCGCCGCAGGGGGACCGAGAAAAGTACGCCGAGCAGCCCGCCGAGGCCCGCGAACGCCAGCACCCACGAGTACCGGAAGTCCAGCCAGTAACCGAGGATCACCAGGGCGGGAATCGTGAAGATCACACCAGCCGCGATCGACGAGCCCGCCGACGCGCCGGTCTGCACGATGTTGTTCTCGAGGATGGTGCCACCGCCGAACAGCCTCAGCACCGCCATCGACACCACCGCTGCGGGGATCGCCGTGGCGATGGTGAGGCCCGCGAACAAACCGAGGTAGGCGTTGGCGGCAGCGAGAATGACGGCGAGGACGATTGCCAGCAGGATTGCGCGAAAGGTCAGTTGCGGCACGCCGGCTTCGCGCATGAG
>JBGTIG010000152.1:0-12363 GCA_041745755.1 Lysobacterales bacterium | reverse complement strand
CCTCGATCAGGTCTGCGCGCCCCTCTTCCGCGATCAACCAGCAGCGGCCGAGTGCGCGGTCCACCGCGATGGCCGCCGGACATCGCAGCGCCAGCGCCGCGGGTAACCGGCTGCGTGCCGGCGGCAACCGCAAGGTGGGTTCGCACGCGGCCGCCATTTCATACGCAAGCAACAGCACCCACCCACCCGCGAACGGTGGAAGGTCCCGAGGCGTCCTCGATGCGACGCTTCGCGACGCGTCCGCGCTTCCCCGGAACCCACCGGGAGGTTCACCTTCGGTCTCGACATCGTCTCTGCTTCCACGCGGAGATGCATCCGCGTGCAACTCCTGCCAGGCGGCGTCGAGCGCGTGGAAAAATGCCTCGCCTGCGCTCGGCTCGATTGCCTCGATCTTCTCGCCCTCGCACAGGAACAGCAGGTCGAACCGACCCTGGGGTCCGGAAGGCGCACTCGATTCGAGCAGGCACGGATAGCGCACCGGATGCGTTGCCGCCAGCGCCAGCAGGTCGCACACGCCTGGCAGCATCCTGCGGATCGGTTCTCTGTTCACATGAAGGCTCCCGCATCCTTCAGCGCCGCGCCGCGCGGGCAGCCCGCCGCGTCGACCGCAATGGTCGGCGCGATTCGAAACGCACTTGCCGGACCCGGAATCTGGCATAGACTTGCCCCATGTGCGGAAGAACCACCTTTCTCGCTTCCTGGGCCGACATTCTCGAGTTTTCGCGACCGCTCGTCGTTGCTGCCCCCGACCGTCCCGAGCCTTCGCCGACGTGGAACTTCGCACCCACGCAGGTGGGACCGGTGCTGGTCGCGGAAGAGGACGGCGACGCCGATGCCCGGGTGGAGGCAATGCGCTGGGGACTGGTGCCCGGCTGGGCCCGCGACCTCAAGATTGGCGCGCAGACGATCAACGCCCGTGTTGAAACGGTCACCAGCAAACCTGCGTTCCGCGCTGCCTGGAAGCGGAGGCGTTGCCTGGTGCCTGTTTCGGGCTACTACGAATGGCCACAACGCGGCGAAGTGAAGCAACCGTATTTCATACATCCCGCGGATTCCCCACTGATGTTCCTGGCCGGATTGTGGGAGGAGTGGCACTCGCCGGAAGGCAGTTTGCTGCGGACCTACACGATCATCACCCGGGCATCGCAGGGCGAAGTCGCACCACTGCATCACCGCATGCCACTCGCGCTCGAGCCCGATGTATTCGTCGAATGGCTCCTGGGGGAGGCGACGCGCGCGCAGTCGATTGTCGATGGTGCGCCCCCGGTTGCGGTCTGCTTCCATCCGGTGGCGCGCAAGGTCGGCAATCCCCGCAACAATTCCCCGGAACTCGTCGAACCCATCGCGCTCGAGGCGGAACTCGACGAACCGGCGTCAGCGTAGCTGGCTGTCCTTGCTGCCGCGGCGGTTGTAACCTCCTGCCGAACCCGGATCGCCTTCACTATCGACCTGCTCCTGGCATGCAACGCAGCGCCTGACTCCGGGCACGGCCGCGCGCCTCGCTTCCGGAATCGGTTCGTCGCAGTCCTCGCAGCGGATCAGTCCAGGTCCATTCGGCAACTGGCTGCGCGCGCGCTTGATCGCATCCTTGACCGTGGCGTCGATCTGATCCTGCACCGCACCGTCACCTGCCCAACCCGTCGCCATGCGTGCCAGCTCCTGTCCATGCAACGGGCCGAAGCGTACCCGGAGGAACGTGAATCCACCAACAGTGCGACCTATCGACTGGGGCTACACCCCGCAACGCGGACATAAGCCGCGAATCGGCGCGGATTCCCACGTTGCCGTGTCATTCCCATCGCTGCAAACACCACGCCAGGAAAGTCATGACCAGCAACAACAAAACCGGGTTTCGGCGTCGCGTGGATGGTGATGGTTCCCGATGCGGCATTTGCTCAATGACGAGGAATCGTGCTTGAGCGCGCAACACCGGATCGCGCACGGCTGCGGCTTCGGCTGCCGTGCTTGAGACGCGGTCGGTGCACGAGTGGCAAACTGCAGGCATCCGGGAAGCGTGACACGCGGGTTGCGGCAGCCTCACGCCGCATCGCGAGCACATCGGATCAGGATGCATCCCGACGCAGCTCGATCCATGTCGCCGTGGCGATGCCGAGCAGGTTTCCGGCCGCCGAGTAAAGCGCCGACGCGGCGAAATGCTTGCGCCCATCCTGGCCGAGCTTCCAGCCCATGACCACACAGGGATCGCCGGCTGCGGGTCTTTGCAGAATGTGGGCCGCCATGCGGCCAAGCAAGGCAGGCAGATCCGGAATCCGCAAACCGTAATACCCAGGACAGTCGAGCGCCGCCCAGACGAACTCCTCGCGTGCGCGACCGTCCGCATCGGCGTCGCGCGAATCGGGAATCCAGACTGACGCCACGCTTTCGCTCTGGCCGGTGGGGCCCGGGTAAATCCGCAGGCCATCGCCGCGTGCACGATGTGTGCCGCAGACAAAACATTCAGGGTAACGGTGCGACCGAAATCCGTCGTAGTCGACGCTCGCCGCTTCCGCTTCGCGAAGCGACACAGGGGACCGGGGCTCGACTTCGACGACGCAGGAACGCGCCGTCGCGATGATTACCTCGTCGTGCAGCAGCTGGGCCGTGGAATCCGTCGCGAGCAGCTGCAGGGGTGTTTCCAGCGGTGGTGGCGCGTGCAACGTTACTTCCGCAGGCCCTGCCAGGGCGCCGGCGACCACACCGCAGACGTAGCCGCCATTGCCGGAAAGCGCAGGTCCTCGATAGCGATGCGCGATGACGAACTCGACAGGGCGATTCCTCGCCACTGTCGAATTCATGTTACCCACGCTGCAACCGAAGGTGACCGGCGAACTTACGCCGCTGCGTCCTTCAACTTCTTCAGCGGGCGGATCTTGATCTTGGTGCTTGCCGGCTTCGCGGCGAACCACTGCTCTTCCTTGGTGAACGGATTGATGCCCTTGCGCTTGGCTTTGGCCGGCACGCTGATCGAAGTGATCTTGAAGTAACCGGGCAGCGTGAAGGAGCCCGCGCCTTTCTTGTGAACCGATCCCGCCATCGCACCTTCGAGTGCGGAGAGCACTGCACGCACGTCGCGTGACGAAACGCCGCTTGTTTCGGCGACGTGCGACACCAATCCCGATTTGCCCAACGCATCCTTGATCGGCTTGGCCGGCATGCTGGACGATTTTCCCTGTGCTGCTTTGTTGTTAGTTGCCATGGATCCCTCGCATAAAGTGGTGGGTGGACGAAAGAAGAATTGCCTGACGGCACGTCGAATGTAGAGGGCGTCGTACGCCCGGCCATGCATTCCACGCCGCCATGATAAACGCTAACTCGCCTCCAATCCGCGTGATTCAGGCACTTTTTTCGCTTTTTCCGCGTCCCCGGCTTCGGGACACGTCTCCCGGACGCAGTCCCAGGCCGCCGTGAATCCGCCCGCCACTGTCCATACCGCGTGCCTCCGGACCCGATCGAACTCCGAATCGAATCAGCCGGATACCCCGGGCACGGCGGCGCGAACCTCATCCCAGCGCGGCGATCAGGGCCTCGGTGAACGCGGCGAGGTCGTCCGGCTTGCGGCTGGTGATGAGGTGCCCGTCGATCACGACTTCGGCATCTTTCCAGCGGGCGCCGGCGTTCTCGAGGTCGGTGCGAAGTGAGGGCCAGGAGGTCACCTCACGACCCTTCGCGGCGCCCGACTCGATCAGCATCCATGGGCCATGGCAGATCGCCGCGAGCGGTTTCCCGGCCTTGTCGAAAGCCCGAACGAACTCCACGGCGGCATGCTCCGTTCGCAACCGGTCGGGGTTGATTACCCCGCCCGGCAGCACCAGCGCGTCGTAGTCCCCGGGCGTGGCGTTGGTCAGCTCCACGTCGACGGGCACCGCTTCGCCCCAGTCCTTGCCCTTCCACCCGCGGATCTCGCCGCGCTTCGGCGAAACGACGTCCACGCGGAAGCCCTCAGCCTTGAGCTTGTCGCGAGGCTGCATGAGCTCCGACTGCTCGAATCCATCGGTAGCCAGGATGGCGACACGCTTGGCGCTGGACATGTGCAACTCCGGCAGGATTGGAGCGTGCATCCTGGACCGACGCCAGTGTCGAGGCCGTGAACCGCGTCCGCAGGAGGCCCACCGATGGACCCGCGTAGCGCGATCCGCTGGGCCACTTCCTGCAGGCCCGGCGGCGACTTCTCGCGACGCTGTGTCGAAGCCGCTGCCCATGCTTTTCCGTAAACGCCGGGATGCGCACGTACCGCGTTTCGACGCGACTCATCGGCAGACGCGCGCATTGCTGCGGTCGAAGTGGAAGTGGTCGGCGTGGGCACGGTTGTAGTCCGGTCCCAGCACCGCGTCGAAGTAGCGGCAGGCGCCGCCGTGGATGGCCTGCAGAAAGCGCGACTCCGGTGCCGGTGCGGGTGTCTTCGCCGGAAGCACGGCATCGGCGGCGTCGACACCGCGTGCTGCACGGGCTTCCGGCATGCCTGGGCTGGGCGGGGATTGCAGGGGGGATTCCCAGTCCTCGACAACGCTGATGCGGCGACCATCGGTGAGCACGAACGCGGCGATATCGAGCGCATCGGCGCTGGCATGCTGGCTGCGCCGCGTATTGTCCTGGCCGTACAGATTTCGGCAGGCATACGATCCGAAGTGTTCGATCGCCTGGACGCGCGCGCCCAGTTCGACCAGTGCAGCGTCCTGCAACACATGGCGCTCCCACAGGGCGAGCGAGAGGGCCGCGCGGCAACTTAGCGAGAACGGCGCGCCTACAGCGACGCTGGTGCGCTCGATGTGCACGGCGTTCTCGAAACCACATCCCGTTCCGGTCACGCGATCCTCGAGGGATACCAGCCGCATGTCGGCCTGGGCCAACGCAGCGAGGCATGCTTCGCGGTCCGCCGATGCGCTCGCGAGCTTCAATCCGGTCAGCAGATTCGGCGGCGCATCGATTTGCAGCGGTGCCCAGGGATTCCAGACTTCCGGTATCGAAATCCGGCGCTCGGCGATGACCCACGCCGCCAGCGAAGCCGCAAGCAACAGCAGCAACCCGGTGCGACGGCGCACTGGCGACGAGTCAGCCATCCCGCGACTATCGATCATCCCGCGTCAATCGAGCGTCGTCGTCCCCGTTCGAAGTCGATGGACCTCGATGACCCGGTGTTGCGCGGGCTCCGGCAGAATTCAATGCCCCGCCCACCGGCTGGGACGTTCGGCGGGCACCTTCCGCTCTGCGGATCCTGGCGCTCAGTCAGGTTCGGGCCGTCCGGGCGTGTCGCATGCATTGCCCTTTGCGGACGCTCCCTTGAGGATCACCAGCGCAATACCGCCGAGGATGGCGACGGATGCGAGCGCCCAGCGCAAACTCACGGGCTCGGCGAGCATCGCAGCGCCGCCGAGCGCCACGATCAACGGACCGCTGAGCTGCACTGTCGCGGCCGTCGTTGCCTTCAGTATCCGCAATGCCGAATACCAGATGACGTAACCGATCCCCGAGGTCAGTGCTCCCGACACGACGGCGTAGCCGACGCCCGCGTTCGCCGTCGACAGATCCCTGTGCATCACCAGCATCAGCACCAGCGCGAAAGGGGCGGCGCGCAGAAAGTTGCCCGCCGTCACGCCCGTGGCATCGCCCTGCCCCTTGCCGCGCAGTGAATAGACGCCCCATGCAATGCCTGCGGTGATCATCAGCGCGGCGGCTCCGGGCGGTGGCGCGGACAGTCCAGGCAGCAGCAATCCGACGAGCCCCGCCAGCGCAAGCAGGTAGCCGGACACCTGCGGCATCGACAGGCGCTCTCCGGCCCGGAGCCCCTGAGCCATCATCGTGATCTGGACGGCGCCGAACAGCAGCAGTGCACCGGTCGCCGCTGTCAGGCTGACGTACGCGAACGAGAAGCCCGCGGCATAGACGAACAACGCGAATGCCGATGCCCAGTTGCCGACCCCTTTCGCGTCGCCGCCGCGTAGGCGCACGAGGATCCACAGCATCCCCGCTCCCGCGAGCAGACGAATGGCGGTGAAGCTCGCCGGATCGATGGCGGTGCGTTCCAGCGCAACGCGGCACAGGATCGAGTTCGCGGCAAAGGCGAACATCGCGAGCGTGGTGAGCACGATGGTGCGACGCGCTTTCAGCAAAGTGCGAGCCTTGATCCTCTGGTCAGCCCATTCGACCGGCACCCACCGAAGTGTTTTCGCACCGGGCCCCATGCTTCGAGTTTCGGTCTGCCGGCTCCAGATCGCGAGGGTCCGCGCTTTCCGCGCGCACGCCGGTGTCACGCAGCGAACATCAAGCGCTTACTTCGCCAGTTCGTACAGGTATTCGACGAACGACATCACCGCGCCGTCGTAACCCTGGATCGCCGGATTCGTGGACTCGATGAGGTAGTACTCGTCGGGCGCGTGAGCACCGCCGCCGTGGCCCAGGCCGAAATGTCCCGAGGCGAGATTGAGGGGCGCGCCGGTGAACACGAATCCGGGATACGAACCTGCGTTGCGAGGCCACATCAGCGGCTTCAACCCGGCGCGCGTGAGAACGTCGACCTGCGCCTGGATCAGTCGCGCATCCGCCCCGGTCTGGGTCGCGTCGTAGCCGCCGCTGACGTTCACTTCGATGTCGCCGTAGCCGCGCTTGGCGAAATGTGACCTGAGCGCGGCAACCGCGTCATCTTTCTTCATGCCCGGGACCAGCCGCATGTCTATCTTCGCCACGGCTCGATGCGGCAGGATGGTCTTGCCACCCGGCCCGGTGTAACCGCCGACCAAGCCTTCGATGTTCACGGTGGGCTGCGACACGAGGCGCTCGTTCGCCTCCTTCCACGACAGGTCGTCGATCCAGTGCGAGACGCCGAGCTGCTTCTTCGCAGTCGCTTCGTTGCGGACCTTCATGGCTTCGGCGACCATGGCCTGGTCTTCCGCACTGATGGGCGGTGCGGTGGGATAGCCGTCGATGGTGATGGTGTTGCCGTCCTCCGACACGAGGGTGCCGAGCGCCTTGACCAGTCGCCACGCGGGACTGTCCACCATGGCCTTGAGCGAGGAATGGATGTCCTTGTCGGGACCACGCCCCCACTTCCCGCCGCTGGCGATGAGCTCGAGCTCGACCACGCCCTTCGCGCCAAGACTCACCGTGACGTTGCCGTCCTGATCCTGCGAGGCCGAGGGCATGAACACGCCCACCGTCTTCGCCAGGGCCGCCGCGACTTCCGGACGATGCACCAGCTGGCCGATGTGCGGAGAGCCGATCTCCTCTTCGCCTTCAGCAACGAGCACGAGGTTCACCGGCATCTCCTGTCCCGCCCCGCGAATCGCGTGCAGCGCCGCCAGGAGAGCCGATTGCGGACCCTTCTGGTTGACGGCACCACGGCCCATCAGCACCTTGCCGAGTCCGGGCTTGTCGACCATGCGCGACTCGAGCGGCGGCGACGTCCACTCCGCCGGATCGTACTGCTTGACGTCGTACATGAAATACACCCCGACCGTCGTCCCGGCGCCGGCGTCGAGTGTCGCGAACACGCCCGGCTTGCCATCGGTGTCGAGAATCTTGACCTTCTGGAAACCCGCGTCGCGCGCGAGCTTCGCCATGTAGTCGGCACCCTCGCGCGAGTTGAGGTTCTCTGCGGCGATCGATGGCAGCGCTATCCAGTTCTTGAGGCGAGTGACCGCTTCGTCGTGACGCTGGGTGACATCGCTCCGGATGGCCGCGAAATCGGGATCCGCTGCGAGCACGAAGCCGGGACCGAAGATCCCGAGAGTGAGAGCGAGCGCCGCGGTCGCCAGCGCCATCTGCCGACTGCCTCGATTGAAATCATGGCAACGATGCATGCTGTACTCCCCGGGTGCGCGATCGAGACGGCCGACGCAAGGCCGAGCATATTCGATTCGCCCACTCGAGGGGCTGCGACGCTCGGGAGCGGCGCTGTCAGCCATTGCGTCGCGGCCACCGCAGCAGCAGCCACTGCAGCAGCATCGGCACGCGTCGCTGATAGCCACGGCAGGTTTCGCCATTCGCGGCGATGAGTGCGGGCTCTTCCACTCACCGAGCGGGGAGAACGATGTCAGCCAATCCCCGCCAGGGTGACTACCGGCACATTCACTAGAGCGAAGTAAATACTACTGTTCACCCAGTGCTATTGGAGTGAGCCATGGCGGATTCTGAAGCCAACGTTCGCAAGTTCGAGAAAGAGCTGAGTGCGGGCACCGTTTCGCTGGTGTTGATGTCGGTGCTCGCTGCGGCGAAGGAGCCGATGTACGGCTACCAGATCGCCAAGCGGCTGGAGCGCAATGCCGCCGGCGTGCTGGGCGGCAAGCAGAGCGCGCTTTACCCCGTGCTGCGGAATCTCGGGGCGTCCGGTCTGCTCGACAGCCATGTCGAACCTTCGATCGCCGGTCCGCCGCGTCGCTACTACCGGATCACCGCTGCAGGCCGCGAGGCCCTGGCGGCGTGGACCGCCAGCTGGAAAGCCACCCGCGATTCCGTCGACCACATCCTGACTGGAGAGAACAAGCCATGACCGCCGCGCTGCCGCGAACCATTCCGGAATACCTCGATCAGTTGCGCTTCGCGCTGCGCGGCGCCGATCCCGCGCTGCTCCAGGATGCCCTGTACGACGCGGAGGAGTACCTGCGCGCGGAGTTCGCCGAGCATCCCGCGCGCGACGAGGCCGATGTCATCGCCGAAGTTGCCTCGAGCTATGGGGCGCCCGAAGAGGTCGCGGACATCTATCGCGACACCGAAGTGCGCGTGGATCGAGCCCTGCGGCCTCCGCCGCCGCGACCGCGCGCTTCGGCGGCGGGTCGCTTCTTCGGAGTGATCGCGGATGCGCGCACGTACTCCGCCCTCTTCTACATGCTGCTCAGCATCGCCACCGGCATCTTCTATTTCACGTGGGTGGTGACCGGAGCCAGCATCTCCGCAGGACTCGCCATGCTCATCATCGGCGTGCCTTTCGTCATCCTGTTCCTGGGCTCGGTCAGGCTGCTATCCCTGGTCGAGGGTCGCATGGTCGAAGCCATGCTCGGCGAACGCATGCCGCGGCGGCCGCTCTACAGCGTTCGCGAACTGCCGTGGCTCACGCGTATCAAGAACATGTTCACCGATCCGCGCACCTGGTCGACGCTGCTCTACTTCCTCCTCATGCTGCCGCTTGGCATCGTCTACTTCACCATCGCGATCACCGGCCTGTCGGTTTCACTGGCGCTCATCGCCGCACCGATCATGGAGTGGATCACCGGCAACGGCTGGCTGGTCATAGACGGAGTGGAATTCGTCGTCCATTCACCCTGGATGTGGCCGCTGTGCATCCTCGGCGGAGTTTTCGGGCTCTTCCTCACCCTGCACATCGCGCGCGGTGTCGGAATGGCCCACGGCCGACTCGCAAAAAGCCTGCTGGTGGCGCGTGCGCAGTAAGCCGTCCGCAAGCCCGCAAAACTCGGAGCAGCCGCGTGTGCGCCCCCGGAGTCCCCATTCCGCCGCGCGTCAGGCCCCCCACTGAAGGCAGGTTGGCAATGCCATCGCCGTTACGAATCGCCGGCTGCATCCTGGCAGCTGCGACTTCGCTGCTCCACATGCCGGGTTGCTCGAGTCACGCTACGCAGGCTCCGACGTCTCGTCGGCGCCAATGTCACCGTAATCGACGTCCGGGCACCGGAGGCGATTCGGTAGCTGGCGGCGTCTGCCCGACGTTTACCAAGATTCGCGGTGATTCACGGAGCAGCCCTGGACGCGGGGAGAGTCGCAGAGATTCGCTCAGCCATGTACGTATACAAGGGGTTGTAGCTGAGGCGACTCAGGCTGTCCTGCGACAACACCAGCGTGCGTCGTTCGCCGCGCACTGCTATCGCGCCCAGGTGCACGTGCCTTCCGCCGGGCGGGCCATTGCCGTAAAGCGGATCGTCCGGCGGAAACGGCAGCGCGATGTGCGAGAGCGAAAACACGTCGTCCGGATAGCGCAGGCCAGTGGCGCGTTCGTGCACGTCGCTCGTACCGGCGCGTCGTGACCGCGCGAGTACCGTCGCATCTGTATTCGACGTCGCGCCGACGAGGGTCAGCGTGTAGCGGTGCGCCGGTCCCATCAGCACGTCGCGCGACCATTCGGTCCCGCCCGCGGACAGGAGAAGGTCAATCACCCCTTTGCGATTGACGTCGAACAGCACCAGTTCGCTGCCGTTGGCCGTCAGTTCGTCGAACAGCTCGGTCATCACGCCGCGGGCGCTGACGGTGTCGTCGACGACGGACTGGAATGCCAGGATCGGCGGCACTTCACTCATGCGCTGCTGCTTCGCCACCGACTCCATGGCCGCGCGCAGCTCGGCGGTCACCAGATACGACTCGCGCGCGGCGCGTACCGGGAACGAGTTGTATTTGAAAGGGTTGTACTCCGGCAGCAAGTCCATCCAGGCGGACTTCGAAAACCGGCCCAGCATCGAAGGCAAGCCGGCAAGGCCGGCGTAGCGCGCAAAGCCGCTGACCTCGATCATCGGGGAAACCAGCACGATCCGCTCGACGTCCACGGACACGCCGCGCCCGATTCGCTTCATCACGTGCAGCAAGGCCAATGCCCCACCGTTCGAGTACCCGACGAGGTGCAGCGGCAGGTGGTCGCCGGCGCGGCGCCTGGCTTCGGTCATCGACATCTCGACCGCCGCTTCCCATTCTTCGCGACCCTCGCGGGTGAGGGCTGCGGGCACCGTGCCGTGTCCCGGCATGCGCGGTGCGATGGCGATGTACCCATGCCGCCAGTACAGCTCGGCCAGGCTGCGCATGCTGTAGGGGGAATCAGTCATGCCGTGCAACAGCACCACCACGCCGTGCGTGGCGCCCAACGGTTCGAGCACGAAGGATCGGTTCCAGTCCCTACCGAACGCCGCAGGTGAGGCGCGGCTGGGCTCGTTGTAGCGGTTGATGAGCGTGCGGTCGCCCTGCTCCAACTCGTCTTGCATGCGCTGCTGAAGTCGGTCGAACAGACGCGCTTCCGCCGCGACGTACCCCCGCCAATTACCCTTGACTATGGCATTGGCGCTCAGTTCGGCCGGCACGATGGTGTGCCAGGGACGCAGTGGCGGGCCCTGCGTCGACTGGTACGCACGGATGCCCATCAGCAAGAGCACTGCAAGCGCTGCCGCCGCTATCCCCTTGCGAGCCAGGCCGCGCACGCCGGTAAACACGCGGCGCAGGAGTGAGCGGGGAGGACGGCGATCGAATTCCTCGCCTGCACTTGCCAGTGGTCGTGGGGCTTCGTCCTCACGGTTGGACGCTGTCGGCAAGTGGAATTCCCCGCTTCCCCGTCGATGCACAAATGATCGCACAACCGCTCCGTAGCGCAGTGCATCCGCGGTCGACGAGATCCTCGCCCGGAGCCATTGCTCTCCACCTGCAGCCGTTCGACGGAGCCCACGGCTGTCACCGCTACTTTCACGCGGATGGCGTAACCTTGATCAATGACACCGAACCCGAAACTGCACCTGCTGATCACCGGCGCGACGGGTCTTGTCGGACAGGGCGTGCTGCACGAGGCGTTGCTTGCTGACGACGTGGCCGGGGTGACGCTGCTCGGTCGACGTACCGCTGGCAGCACCGACCCGCGCGTGCGCGAACTGCTGGTCGACGATTTTTCAGCGCTGGGTAACATCGAAGCGAGCCTTCGCGGCTTCGACGCGTGCCTGTACTGCGCCGGCGCGCCCCCCGTCACTACGCCCGAAGAAGAGTATCGCCACGTCAGCGTAGCGCTGACCCTGAATGTCGCCAGCACGCTCGCGCGTCTGCAACCCGGATTGCGCTTCCAGTACGTGTCGGGCGCGCACGCCAACCCTTCGAGCATCTTCATGCCATTGCGGATCAAGGGCGAGGTTGAAGCCGCACTCCAGGCCCTGTCGCTGCGAATCACGCTGTTGCGCCCCGGGGGCATCCAGCCCGTGCACGGCGAACGCTCGCCGCACAAGGGACTGGCCGCGTTCTACAAGATCGCGGGTCCGCTGATGGGTCTCGGCGTCTCGATCGCGCCGTCGCTGGTGACCACGACCGCGCGCCTCGGTCGCGCAATGCTGGCGATCGCGCGAATGCCCGACCCGCCGGCCGTGGTGGAAAATGCGGAGATCAACACACTCGGGGCGTGAGCCACGTGCCCGCCCGCTCACGCGATCAAAGCCCCTCCCCCTCCTGGGGAAGAGTTGGGGAGAGGGTCCGGCTTTGGGAGTGACCCACACGCCCGCCCGCTCACGCGATCAAAGCCCCTCCCCCTCCGGGGGAGAGGGGTTGGGGAGAGGGTCCGGCGTTCCAGGGAGTTAAAGATCGCCTCGACCACCGCGTCGGTATTCAACAGGGCGTCGTTGTCCCAGAAGCGAATCAATTCGAATCCCCGAGACTCCAGAAACCCTGTCCGCGCAGCATCGGTCT
>JBGTIG010000151.1:0-2370 GCA_041745755.1 Lysobacterales bacterium | reverse complement strand
TTCCGCAGCGTGTGGCCGCAGCGCCTGCAGGGCTCGCCCGCGCGACCATAGGCCTGGAGTTCGAGTTCGAACCAGCCGGGTTCGCCCACCGCGTTCGAATAATCGCGAAGCGTGGTGCCCCCGCGTTCGATCGCATGCGCGAGCACCGAGCGCACCGCATTGCCGAGCGCGCGATAGCGCTGGCGCGAGATACGCCCCGCTGCGCGCGCCGGGTGGATGCCTGCGCGAAACAGCGCTTCGGCCGCGTAGATGTTGCCGACGCCGACCACGACCTGCTGGTCCATGAGGAAGGCCTTGACCGGCGCCGCACGGCCGCGGCTCGCGCGCCACAAGTGGTCGCCATCGAAGTCGGGGCCGAGCGGTTCCGGCCCTAGCTGCCGCAACAGCGGATGCAGGGTTCCCCTTGCCTGCCAGAGCCAGCAACCGAAACGCCTGGGGTCGTGAAATCGGAGCGCCCGGCCGTTCGCGATCACGAGGTCCACGTGGTCGTGCAATCTCACGGGCGTGGCCACGTCGAGCATCCGCAACGAGCCCGACATGCCGAGATGCACGAGCGCAGCACCCGACTCCACGCCGATGAGCAGATACTTCGCGCGGCGCGTGACGCTCGTGATCGGTCTTTCCGGCAGTTCGCGGGCAAGTTCCGGTGCCACCGCCCAGCGCAACTTCGGCTGGCGAATGACGAACGCTTCGACGCGCGAGCCGAGAAGGTACGGCGCGATGCCGCGCAGCGTGGTTTCGACTTCCGGAAGCTCGGGCATGGACGGGTTTCGGACGCCAGGTAGCGCGCAGCTTTCGCGTCAGCGCCGCCGCCGACGCCACACGGTGATCGCGCCGCCGAGCAGCAGCGCCAGCGGCAGGGCGATCAGCCATCCAATGCTGATCCACGCCGCTGCCCGCGGAGACAAGTCCAGCGTGGCGTCTTCCGCGCGCGGCAGGTCGAGACCCAAGGTGGTGTCGTCCGCGAGCAGCCAGTCGAAGATGCGCAGTCCGAGCTCGCGATTGCCGCCGTTGCCGAGGAACTGGTTGGACAGGAAGTCCCCATCGCCGATCACCACCACGCGCTGTTCCTGACGCGCCGGGCCGGGAGACAGCCGAGTCAGCGCGAACCCGAGATCGAGCGGTCCCGGCAGTTCGTTTGCCGCAGCATCGAACACCGGGGGATTTTCCGTCCCGGTTTCGTTCCAGGACTCGGCACTTGAACGCAGCAACGGCTTCGCCGAGAACGCCGGGTTCGGACGCGCAGCGAGTGCTGCGCTGCGTGGGAACAGCGAGACCGTGGCAAAGTCCCTGCTGAGCGCGTGTTCGGGATAATGGCTGATCGCGACGAAGCGCAGATCGGGCAGTTCAAGCGCCTTGCCGGTGGCGTCGGCGACCGTGCCCGGCAGCCGCAACAGCCCGAGCGGATCCAGCAGCGCCTCTGCGGCGTTCGCGTCCGGTTCGGTCAACCACAGCAGCGAACCGCCGCGCTCGATGTGCGCGAGGAGGTGCGCGAGTTCGCCCGGCAGCCAGGCGCTCGAGGGCGACGCCACCACCAGCAGGGTCAACCGTTGCGGCACGGGCGCGGTCAGAGGCACGGGCACCAACCGGTCGCCGCGCGCGGCAAGCGCCTCCGCGAATTTTCCGAGATCGTGATTGGCCTCTCCATCGAAACGACGCTCCCCGTGCCCCGCCGCGAATCCGATCAACCGGTCTCCCGTACGCGCGAGCTGCAGCAACGCGGCAGTGAAGCTGCGTTCGTCGAGCTGCGTCAGTCGCTGCGACCGTCCGCGATAACGGATTTCCACGTCGCCGCTGGCCGCCTCCGCATCGAAGCGCAGCTGGAGCGATGGCTGCGCGCGCGCGAAGCGCTCGACGAATTTCGCGACCGGCTCCCGCACGGGACTTGCCTCGGGCAAGTGGGCAATGACATCGATGGGATGCGGCATGGCTGCCAGCGCTGCGCGACTGGCGGCGCTGAGCTCCGCGCGCGTGCCGAGGGTCAGGTCCCGCCGCTCCTCGATGCGCCAGGCGGCGTAGCCGAGCGCGCCGACCACCGCCAGCAACAACACCCACACACCGAGTACGCGCAGGCGTCGCATCAGCCGCGCGCCTTGAGCCAGACCACACGCCGCCAGGCCAGAGCGAGCAGCGCGAACGTCAGCGCCACGAACCACAGTGCATCGCCGGCGTCCACGACTCCGCGCAGGAAGGGTCCGAGATGCGTCGGCATCGCCAGGAAGTTGATGAGCCCGTCCGTCACGCCGCGGGCACGTGCGGGAGCGTCCACCAGCCAGAGGAAGAACTCCGCCGCGTACGCGGCGGCCGCGGCGAGCGCGGGAAGCCGCAGCAGCGCCGACGTCGCGGTGCCCAGCGCCGCCAGCGCCCCGC
>JBGTIG010000150.1:0-7686 GCA_041745755.1 Lysobacterales bacterium | reverse complement strand
CTGGCGACGTCCTGGCTCGCCGCGATCCGCGTTACCTGCGCTTCGACCTGCCGATGGATCAACCGGTCGAGCGGTATCTTCTCTTGATCGAGCAGGCGTCGATAGGCCTGGATCGCTCGCCTGCCGTCTCCGAGTCGCACGTACGCGTTGCCGAGTTCGATCCCGGCGTCGACCCTCTGCGGCATCAGTGCGGCGACTTCTTCCAGGCGCCGCGCAACCAGCGCCCAATCCTTGCCGTTCTCCTTGTAGATGTAGTCCATCACCCGGTTGGACATCCCGCCCGCGCGCCATTGGGGTCGAACGACCGTGCCTTTCCAGATGCCGACGTGGCCGAAACGCGCCTGGAGCTCCAGATCCTTGAATATCTCGCGCGGATCCCAGTTCCAGGAAGGCCAGGGCAAGGTGCTGCCCATTTCCTGGACGAAGTAGCCCTCGAATCGGCCCTCGACGTTGGTGTCGTTGAGGTCCTGCGCCGCACGCCGGTAGTTGAGCTTCGCGGCACGGATCTGGACGTCGCCCATCCAGTAGTCCGCGTACATCGGCAGGCCGCTGGCGCGGATCTCGCGATCATGGAAGGCGCGAATCTCGCCGAATCGCTGGCCGAGATCGAGTCCTTCGTTCGAGAAGTAGCGATACGCGCCAGCGCTGCCGCCGACGAGTTCATTGTGGTATTCCCAGAGTCGCGGCTCGCGCACGGTCAGGCCCAGCGTCGCCACCAGCGACAGAAACACGACAGCGCCCGCAATGCGCGATCTGCGCTGCCACGCCTGGGCAACCGCGGCGCCTGCGAGCAACGCCACGCCCGCGATCACGGGTAGCGCGTGCCGAACACCTCCCCACACTCCGCCCGACCCGATCAGCGCGAGGAGGTGAACCGCGCAGGCGCCGAACATGGCCCAGACCATCCACCTCGCGCTTGCGGGAATCCGCGCACGCCACAACAGCGCCGCGCCGAGCAGCGCGGCAAGGAGCATCCCCAGTGGCAGCTTCGACACAAGGATGGCGGGCCACGCGAACCACGGTGCCTGGCCCTGGAACGTCCTGCCCCAGATGAAGTGCTCGCTGATTCCGCGTCCTTCGACGCCCGTTCGAACCGTGTCGGCGAGTCCCCAGAGATACGCGCGCGGCAGCAGGTGGAAGCGATCCGCGAACGCGATGCCGGTGCGCCAGTGCTCGAGCTTGAGTTCCGCAATCTTGTCGGGCATCGGACGATTGAACGGGTCGCTGCCGTCGGGCGCTGCGTGGAAACGAAAGCCGTACTGTCCCCACAACACCGCCACCGCCACCAGCGCCACCACCATGAGCTTTCCGAGGCGACGACCCACGCCCCGCCAGCGCTCATCGCGCCACGCCGATGCAGAGGCTACGAGCAGCACCGCGAACAACCCTGCGAGACCCGCCAGTGCCGAATGCTTCGCGCCGAGCGCAAGCCCCACCGCCAGTCCGCAGGCGATCGCCCAGCGCCATTGCCAGTTGGATGCAAGTATTCCGGCGGTCACGACGGCGATCAGCAGCGTCAGCGCCAACGGAAGATCGGTCATCACCACCGGCAGATGTGCGCCGATGGTGGGTTCGACCGCGAGGAACGCCAGCGTGCCGGCCGCCCACACCCACCCGGCGGCGCGCCAGATCAGCAGCGACGGCGCGAGCAGCAACGCAGCGTGGAACGCCCACATCGTCGCGCGTGCGGTCGCCTGCGCCTGCCGCGCGTCGTTGTCCTCGAACAGGGTCTCCTCGACCCACTTGCGTTCCTGCGTCTTCTCGAGCAATGCAGTCCCGGGTCGCAGCCGGAACGTATCGGGCATGGCGCTGCCCACCGCCAGCTTGACCAGCGGGGGGTGCTCGGGATTGAGGTGGAAGCTGCCGCTGCGCACGTAGCTGGTCCCCGCCACGACGTGCCAGGGCTCATCCACCGTGAAGCTGTCGAGCCGGGTTCCGATCGAGGACCGCAACACGCACAGCCCCACCAGCGCCAGCAGGAGGAGGAGTTCGATCACCCGATGCGATACGCGCGGCAACGTGTTGGGCTGGGGCATCCGGGACCTGCGATTCGGGGCTCTCTAGGTCGAAACGTGGAAGCGCCCGCTGAAGTGCCACGCAATCCGTCCCAAGCGGACTCCGGTTACGCGAGACTTCGAACACGCGTGTCAGCGACCGGCAACCCGGCGTTTCAGGTAATGCAGGCGATCGCAGTGCACGATGCCGCCGGCAATGCGAACTTGCGCCGGCGGGTGCCGCTTGACGCCTGACGAGCATTCGCCCGGACCCCCGTGTTGTCGCGCTGGCCGCGAATTTTCCCCGGCGTGGGCGTATCGTTGTCTTGTACATCCGATAACCGTCGTCGTGTCGGTGGCGGAGAACCCGATTTTCACCACACCTGCTTCACCGGGTGGAGCCCTTGAGGCGTGTGGCTGACGTGAGACGCCGAAAGGAGGATCTCGATGAAGGCATCGCGCATTCCCGTTTTACCGATGGTGTTCGTGGCTGGTCTGCTCATGGGCCTGGCGATCCCGGCGCTGGGCGATCCGGCTGCTTCCACGGTTACCAATCTCCTCACCACCGCGTTGTCGCGGGAGTTCACCCCCGAGCGCGAGGTGTTGATCGACCTGGTCGAGATTCCGCCCCACAGGAAACTCGATTGGCACTGGCATCCGGGAGAGGAGTTCCACTACTACCTGGAGGGAAACCCCGTCATAGAACGGCGTGGCGCACCCCCCATCGTCGGCAAGGCCGGCACCGTGGGTCATGTGGAATTCCGGCAGCGACACCAGGCCACCGCCGGGGATCTCGGCGCGAAAATCCTGGTTTTTCGCGTGCATACCAGGGGCCAACCCTGGCGCTACCTCGACGGGGGGCTTGAGCACGGCGATGGCACAGCGCCGCCGACCGCCGGGGCGGTCGAAGGTGCCGACGTGGCGATCACGCCAGAAGTACGCCCCGGGACGCGTTGACCGTAACAACGGATGACCCGATGCAATTTCCCATCCTCCCCAGGAGTCTGGGCGGCAGAAGCCGTCCGGGCTGCAACGGCGCCATCGACGGCCGCAGAAAGCGCTCGAACTCGTTAAATACCTACGGGTATTCGCCTCGTTCGATCACTTTCTGCGACCCTCGCTATCACCGTTTCGCCTCGAACACTTCTGCCGCCCAGACTCCTAGGCTTCTTCTCATGATTCGATGGCTGGTCATCGCGCTGTGCTTCCCGCTCTCCGCGCTTGCGCAGGATTTCGAATTCGAGATCGCCGGATCCCATCCCGTCGACCCCGAAGTGATAGCACTCGTCCGCAATTACACCCCGCATCTGATCGGCTGGACGTCCATCGCGGATCGCGACGCGAAACGGCGACCGATGGTCGTGCCTGGATATTTCTATCACGACATGAACGGCAGTTTCGTCGGCTACGAGGCCCTCACCCGGCGACATGCGAAGAATGACCTGCGGATGCTCGACCGCAGGTTCTACGACGCGGTACTGCATCAGTACGAGAACACCGCCATCCTCACCTACAAGGCGTGGACCCGCGGGTCGGACAAGGGCAAGCCCTTCGAAGGTTACGGGTCGGCCGCTCTCGTCATGACGCGAACGGCGGAGGGATGGCGCACCGTCGCGGACATCGTGGGACAGGAGCCACCCGCTCCCGCGAAGGGCGAGCCGGGTCGGCAGCGATAGCCTGTGCAGTTTCCTGGTCGAAGCCCGGCCCAACGCGCGACGAGGGAAATGCGGCTGACGCAGTGCCTGCCGCTCGCGTGGACCCAAGGGACGAGCGCGATCCGGTTCCAAGTCCAAGGGTGAGTCAGGATGCAGGCGCCGGGGCGTCGAAAAGATCCCGCACCGCGCCTTGCAGCGCGCGTAGAGCCGGGTCGCCCTCCATCAGAAAGCCGACACGTTCAGCCAGGTCTCCCCGAATTCGCGTCGCGAGATCCCGATCGGCGGCAACTTCAAGTACGCGCTCGAGCTGTTTCGCGCCGCTGTCGCAAACCAGATCCGGGTCGAGGCCGATCAGGCTCAGCATGCCAGTGCTCTGCCGGCCCCGCATCGTGTTGCCGGCAATGGTGACGACGGGGAGATTCATCAACAGGCAGTCGAGCGTGCTATTGCCGCCGGACCAGTGAGGGCAGTCCATCATGACGTCGCAGGCTGCAGCCAATTGCAGATACCGCTCGCGACTACCGGGCGGCAGGAACAGCAGCTGACGGGGTTCTGCGCCGGCGAGTTCGAGTGCGCGCGATATTCGGGAGATCACTCGCGTGCAAGCGCCGGCCTGGCCAGGTCGGAACAGGACGATCCGTGCGCACGGGTCGCGCGCCGCGATCTGCGCCAGCGCGGCATCGCCGTCGATATGCAACTTGGTTGGCATGTGCGGTGCGAAATAGAGCCTCGCTCCATCAGGCAGCCCGAGTTCCCCTCGCGAAAGCCGGCGAGGCAACGCGGGAGGCCGGTAACGCGTTCCAATATGCGGGAGGCAGACCAGGCGCTCGCTGTAATGACTCGCTGCGTCGTCGGGTTCCATCGCCTGGCAACTGAAGTAGGTGTCGATGTGTGGCAACCCGCTCGTCACGGGGACTCCCCATGCGCAGGCTTGCCTCGGCGCGAGCCTCAACGTCGCCAATGCCTGCACGAGGTGATCGCTCCCGAGCTCCGGATAAATGAGGAGGTCGAACCCGTGCGATGCGATCTGGACCGCCATCTCGTCGAGAGGTCCATCGAGTCGCGTGGCGAAATCCGCGTCCGCTGCGAAGGCGTCGGTAAGCGCGTCGTGTTTGGACCCAATATGGAAGAGGTGAGTCTCGAACTCCGCTTTGGCAAGCGCGCGGACCCAGCTTCCGAAATAGGCACCGCCCGCACAGTCGCGAAAGCACTGGCCCACAAGTCCGATGCGCGGGCGGCGTGGCAAGGGTCGAGCTGTGGCGGGAACATAGCCCCGCGCGAGCTTCTCGCCCGCGTGCGTGAGTAGTCGGCCCAGTCTCGTCTGCGATTCACGCAGGTTGCCGATGCGGTGCGCCGCCGAGATGTCGGACCAGCGCGCTTGCTTGAGACCGGCCTCACAGCGGCCCAACACAGAGTCTGTCAACTCTTCCTCGAGCTCAGCGAGTCCCTGCAGGTAGGCAGCGTCGGCTGCCTCGAACTCTCCGCGATCCCCGAACACTGCCGGAAGGGCCAGGCGAGCTCCGAACAGTGCAAACAAGCCAGGTGCGTGCACACCACTTTTAAGGTCTTCGGCGAGATCCGCGTAAACGTTACGCGCGTCTCGCCAGCGTCCATTCTCGCAAAGCAGCGTTGCAAGGCGAATACGTTCGGCGGGTGCCGCTGCCATCGGGGCGCGGAGCGATCCGGCATCGAAGGCTGTGTCGGCAAGCACCTGGGCCTTGCAACGGGCGAGCGGCGTCAGTGCCGCGTCCGCGCCCTCCGAGAACATCGCGATCAACTGATCGCGCGCGAACTCGTCACCCATGGCGAGTCGGGATTCCACCTCGAGAAGGCGCGCTTCGGAATCCTGCGGCAGCAGGGTGATCAGTGCCGCCAAATGCGTGCGGGCCCGTTCGACTCGATGCATTTCGAGCTCGAAGGCCGACAAGTTGAACAGCGCTTCCGTATTCTGGGGCCAGACGATCAGCGCCATCTCGTAATCTGCGCGCGAAGCTTCGACTTCTTCACGCGCGCGCCGTGCGACGCCCCGGTTGTTGTGGGCCATTGACAACGCGCGCCTCAACTTCTGATTGTCGGGTTGGCGTGCGAGCAATTCACCGAGCCAGGCGATGGCGTTTTCCAGATCGCGCAGCTGCAGCGCGGCGTTGACGCCTTGGGCGATGACTTCAGAGTCGAGTGCCCGCGGCGTGCCGGCCACAACGAGTCTGTCTCGTACATTCGTGAAATCCCGGCTCGCATAGGCGGCGGCGATCTGGGATCGCAGTACTTGCAGTTCTGCTTCATTCATTGCGGGATGCGGAGGTGCTGCGGGGCAACGAGTCGCTTCGATACTCCAGGCGTGGGATATGTCCGGGAATGTTGCGCGCTCCGGCCAGCAAACCCGATGACTGGGGGTTGGGTGCTCGGGACTTTCCGCGCCAAGGAGCGATCACTCACGCTTCAGCAGGGTCTTGAGGTTGGCGAACGGGTTGCTGGTGGCCGCAGCGGGTGCGTCCCCGGACCCGCGCGCGCTGCCTGCGGCGTGGTCGATGTAGCGCGAGTGTTCGTTGTCGTGGCAATACACGCAGAGCAGTTCCCAGTTGCTGCCGTCCGGTGGATTGAAATCGTGATCGTGGTTGCGGTGGTGCACCGTCAGCTCGCGGAGGTTGGCGCGGGTGAACTCACGGGCGCAGCGACCGCAGATCCAGGGATACTGCTTGAGCGCCTGCTCGCGGTAGCCGAGGTTTCGTTGCTCGGCATCACGGCGCGCCTGCGCCACGATGCGATCCAGGGCGGCTTCGTTGAGGGGAGCGGGTTTGCCACTCGACATGTGGTGTCGTCCAAGGTGCGTGACGCCGACTTTATCGCGTTGCCCGGCGCGCTGCGGCGCAGGCGGGCTCGCCAGACCTGCGCGCCGCTGCCCGGCGGTCCAGTCGCCCACAAGGAAGGCTGGGCTGTCGTCAGCTGCGCACGGCTTCCGCGGAGACTTCGCCCGCGATCACGCCGTTTGACCGGCCCTGGCCTTGCCGGCTTTCTTCAGCGTGCGATCGAACAGCGCTGTCGTGCGACGCCACGCTTCGCGGGCAGCGTCTTCGTCGTAACGCGGAGTGGTGTCGTTGTGGAATCCGTGCTCGGTGCCGGCGGGCTGGTAGACGGTGTAGCGCACAGCGGCGGCTTCGAGGGCAGTCCTGTACTCCGGCCAC
This sequence comes from Lysobacterales bacterium, assembly GCA_041745755.1. Classification (GTDB taxonomy): domain Bacteria; phylum Pseudomonadota; class Gammaproteobacteria; order Xanthomonadales; family Ahniellaceae; genus JBBQNY01. The sequence goes on along the minus strand of JBGTIG010000150.1, from coordinate 855 downwards.
GCGGTGTTGATCCGCTCGTCGTTTGCCGCGAGCACGACCAGCAGTTCCGCCCTGATTGCGGGCACGTCCTCGAGCGGTGGAGCGTTCCCGTAGAACGGCGCGGCGGCTGCGAGATCCGGCAGTTTCGTCGCGAGAAAGTTGGCGATGCCCCCGCCCCAGCAGAAGCCCACCACACCCATGCGGCCGTTGCCGCCTTCGAGATCGCCCAGCATTCCGGCGGCCGCGATGAAATCCGCGCGCGTCTTGTCCTGGTCGAGCTTGCCGAACTGCGCACGAGCCGCGTCCTCGGTGCCGGGATAACCGCCGAGCGGGAACAGGGCATCGGGTGCGAACGCGACATGGCCCTCCAGCGCGAAACGACGCGCAACGTCCTCGATGTGCGGATTGAGTCCGCGGTTCTCGTGCACGACCAGCACCAGCGGTGACGGGCCACGGGCTTTTGCCGGTCTTGCCAGGTACCCGCGACCGGTGCCGTAGCCTTTGGGCGAAGGGAAGGTCACGAATTTCGTCGACAATCGATCGTCGTCGGGCGCGACCTGCTGCGCTGCTGCGAACTGCGGGCTGAGCGCGGCCAGCAGACCGGCGGCGGTGGCGCTGCCCACGGCGAATCGGGCCGCTCCCGAGAGGAAGCCGCGCCGATCGATCGCGCCATGCACGTACTGGTCGAACAGGCGCAGCACTTCCGGATCGAAGTCGCTGGCTTTTGGACGCGTGGTGTCGGACATGGGGCCTCCGGGTCGAGGAATGAAGGTCGGGGCGAACGGCGAATCGGAGAATATCGGGAATCGCGCCAAGGCCCGGTGATGGCGGGGGCACCGGGCCGGGTTTGCCCCTTACCCGGCGCTGCGCGCCACC
>JBGTIG010000149.1:0-12488 GCA_041745755.1 Lysobacterales bacterium | reverse complement strand
TGACCTGCCCCCATCTTTAGTACCAGCAGTTACTTCGTAGAGTCCTGGGTTGCGAGCGTATCGCTCGATGTGGCTTTTGTGGAGAGTGAGCCTTGATCGCGCACCGTCGCGGCGAACTCCGCTGGTGTGCGATTGCCGATTGAACTGTGTGGTCGGGCCTCGTTGTAGTCGCGTCGCCACGCCGAGATGACCGCCTTGGCATGGTCGAATGACGTGAACCAGTGCTCGTTCAGGCACTCGTCGCGGAACTTGCCGTTGAAGCTTTCGATGTACGCGTTCTGCGTCGGCTTGCCGGGCTGCGTGAGCACGAGCTTGACGCCGTTGGCATGCGCCCACTGATCGAGTGCGCGGCCGGTGAACTCAGGCCCCTGATCGGTGCGAATGGTGACGGGATAACCACGGAATCGGCACGCCGCTTCCAGCGCATCCGCCACCGCCTGGCCGTTGATGCGTCTGGCGACGACGATCTCGACCGCTTCCTTGGTGCAGTCGTCGAGTACGGTCAGGCATTTGACCGGACGAGAGTCGGCCAGCGCGTCGAACACGAAGTCCATCGACCAGGTGTGGTTGGGCCCCGAAGGGGTCTGCAGCGGTTTGCGCTCGATCGCCACGCGATCGCGCTTGCGGCGCCGGCGCACCGCCAGCCCCGCCAAGCGATACAGGCGATGGACGCGCTTGTGGTTGACCTCGAAGCCCTCGCGTTCGAGCAGGATGTGCAGACGCCGGTAGCCGAACCGACGGCGCTCGCCCGCCAACTCCAGCATGCGACGCCGCAGCGTGTCGTCGCCGGCTTCCGGCGCATAGCGCAATACCGTGCGCGACAGGCCCATCAGCGCGCATGCCCGCCTCTCCGATATCGATGTCTTCGCCCGCATGACCGCCACCGCTTCTCGGCGTGCCTGCGGGCTTAGCGTTTTCCCCGCGCGACGACCCTCAGCGCCTCGATGTCCAGCATCGATTCGGCGAGCAGTTTCTTGAGCTTGTTGTTCTCGGCCTCGAGTTCGCGCAGGCGCTTCGCATCCGGCACCTCCATGCCGCCGAAGCGGCGGCGCCAGAGGTAGAAAGACGCATCACTGAAAGCGTGCTTGCGGCACAGCTCCTTGACCGGCGCACCCGCCGCGGCCTGCTTCAGGAATCCGATGATCTGCTCGTCGGTGAATCGCTTTTTCATGTCCGTCCTCGCTGGGAGACGGACTCTACTTAGATCAGCGTGGTACTGAAATCGGGGGGCAGGTCACGAGACCCGCGTTTTGAGTCGACGTTTCTTGGGTCGAAGGAATTGGAGTTGATCCGGGAATCGGTGTCGGCACTGCTTCGTAGTCGATCGGTTTTCCCGAATCATCCTGAACTAATTGCGTATGCGCTCGCGCTTCCGTGGGACACGGTAAAGCGGAGTGCGGCCGAGAAGTCGTTCACGGCCAAATGGATGAAACACTGCAGGAATGCTTTGGCGCACCGCCATTTTGAATCTATTTCCCTCGAGCAGCTCGCGCTAGTTGCGATGGTGGCGTTGCGTGCTATGAGCAATCTCCCGAACGGAGCCACGCCATTCGAAACGTTGCTTGGTGATGCGGGGTGCGCGCGTCGTCCGCAAGGTGAGCGCCAGCACCATCTGGTCAAGGACCTAATTCTGGCTCAGCTAGGCAACAGCAAGAGTCTAGAAATCCTCGAGGGGCCCGAGCGTCGGTTCTGGAATCCTCGGGTTAAGCGAGGGGTCTCTTCAGATCAGGACATATTGGATCTGGCAGGCTTTCTGCTAGAAGCCGAGAGAAACGCAAATGTGCCCGCATTCGAATTGTTTGCCGCGGGGCTATGGGAACGCATCGACAAAAAGTGCCGAGGAGAGATTGGGCACCCCAGGGCGCCGGATGAGTCGCATCTGACGGCGCTGGCCCGAGTGGCGCGCTCGCATTTTTAGAGGCATTTCAAAGCCCGAGCCTTTGCCGGACATGTGTAGGACGCTCATCTAACAACCTCGAAAAAGTTCGAGCTAGTACACCGTTAACGGCAGGCGTGGCGTCAACGGTCCGACCTGCGCGACAGTGGGGGGGGGTGGCCACGGCAGGTTACGCCAGATTCGCGCAGAGTCGGAGGAGCCCTGGGGGAATTCCCGGCGGACAGGCGATCTGGAAAGTCATAATGTGCTCGAACGAAGCATCGGCAGGGGCTGTGCAACAAGATGAGCGTTACTACCCTCACCGAACTTGGTCGCCATCTGCCCCGCGTGGCCGAGGAGGGTGCGGATGGTGAATCCGTCGCAGAGACAACGCTTGTCGCCAAAATCGGGGACATCGCCGGAGGTCAGGAGCGGGCCGAGCTTCTCGTCGGCACTGTCCGGCGGATGTTCCTTTCACTTTCGCTGTTGGACGAGGAAGCCATCGAGCGTGGGGAGTGGCGGATGGTCTCCTTCCCCGCCCTGCTGTGCGCCCGAAGTCTGCTGAGTGGCCTTGGCTACAGTGAGTTCAGAATTCTGGAGAAAGGCTTTTGGGAGCCCTCCGAATATCGTGTAGACCCACAACGTGCCCTCCTGCGTCATTTGGAAACGCAGCGCCTTGCCGGCAAAGGTGATTGCCACGCCATCCGTCGTGTTTGGGTGGCGTGGGCGTTGATGGCAAGCGACGGCCGCTTCCTGCTGGTTCGACGCGAGGACAGTCGTGAGAGGGAGGGGAGCCGCGGTCGATTCGTCTTGCCTGGGGGGCGCGTGACCTCCTCGGATCTCGGTGCGCGCGCATCAGGTGACCGGCTGGCCTTTTTCGACCCGTCAGTCCCAGTAGCCGACGCTCGCGAAGCGGGTCTCGCGCTGAGCCAAGCCTTGGTCCGCGAGCTTCATGAGGAGCTTGAGCTGGGTGGGGACGCGATCGCTTCGATTTCTCCTAGCCAACCGCTTATTGGATATGTCGATCTCGAGGGGGCCGCAAGCGCCCATGCACTGACGGAATACAAGATCCAGATCTTTCGAGTCGCGCTGACCGACTCCGGGAAGGAGCGCCTCTTGCGTTCCTTGGCGAAATATCCGGAACGGTACAGTTGGTTCAGTGCCGCGGAACTGTTCCGCGGCAAGAACGGACGGGGTGACACAACGTTTGTCGATGCTTTGCGCAGCGAGTTTGGCAGCCGGTTCGAGGCGGCACTGGATGTTTCGGGTAACGACATGTCGCTGGGCGACGCGTCAGTCGTCCAAGACCCGTTTGACCTTCCCCGGACCGCCGCGGAACTCTTCTTCATAGGCGCCACCGGGCATGAGCGCGCGGTAGCGTTAGGGCTCGATGAGCGAGAACTGGCGGGGATTAAGTTTCTAGCAGCCGTTCGACGTGGCGACCCAATCAGTGAGCTTGCGGCGGGAACTTCGATAGTGCCAGACACTGGCTGGCTATTGATCGATGACGATGCGCTTCTCGCACATGTTCGCTCGTTAGCAAGCAGACTGCAGCGCTCAATGCCCGGTGTCCCACTGATTTCGTTTCAGGGCCGCGCGGTCAGGTTGAATGTTCGTGACTTGCAATTGCCTTTCTTTTCGTCAACCCATTTCTCAATTGAGGCCTGGGACGAGCAGCGGGGCAAAACGTTTAGGATCCGGCTTGAACGCGAGTCGATCCGGAGCCTCCTTGGAGTGACTGACGCCCTGGCCCGCGAGACGCGCGTCTTCGAAAAGCTGGGTTCCGCTGTCTATGGCCTGCTACGTGGCGATCCAACATTTGCTCTCGAAAACTGGGAGACGGTCAAGCGGGTCCAACGAACTGAGCTTCGGCCATTCCTAAATGAGGTGGGGACGAGGCTGCTTATTCGCCAAGTGGATGGTGTTCCGGAGCTATCAGTACGACCTAAGACGGGGTGAGTCGGTGTTCACGGCAGGCTAGTGCCAGAGGTCCGCTTTTTACCTATTCTGTTGAAAAAACTCCTCGCCTGAGAAAGTCGGGTGCGCTTCCGCTGGATTGCGGCTTCGAGAGTGCAATTCTGAGTCTCTTGGAGACCGCCGGACGGAAAGCTTTCAACTCTCGCAGCCACAAGAAATTGTCCGCGCCGAAGAACCGAGTTTTTCAACAGAATAGGCCGAAAGCGGACTGGTGAGCGCTGTCGAGATGCTCAGCGATTGGCAACGCAGGTCCCGGATTCGGAGTGTGTTTTCGGCGCTGAGTTGTCGATTCCGAGAAACATGCGCAACTGCGATCCCTGCAGAGAATTTCGGAGCTCGCATGACTGGTATCGCCGCGTGGGTCTGGGTCGGTGTGGTGTTGTTCCTTGGCTGGCTGTTGCGGCCGCGATCGTCAAATACCGTAGCGACGGGTGAAACGTCGGAGATGTTGGCGCCCCCGTCTGCCCTTTCGGCGAATCCGCCTGCTGCAGGAGATCCGAAAGGGGTGCGCAAGCCACGCCGTCGGCGCAAGAACCCGCGGCGTCGTCGCAGAGCGACTGAGGACGTTGGTCTTATGCCGCTTGGGCGAACAACTGACCGTGCCCCCTTGGCGTCGGGTGCCGGGCTGGGCCTGGTGCACCGTAACGCGCCGGTTGAATACGACGACAACGATGACTGGTACCTCAGGTCGCCTGACAACGAGGACGATTTCCTGTTTTCTTCGGCGCGTGCGACATTCGAGGACGACGGCCCATCGGCTTCGTTGTGGAACTCGCCTGTCATCGACTTGCCGTCCACGAACTGGCCGGATTGCGGACCTGACGTCAATCCGGCGAGTGGATTGCCAATGTGCGGGGCGGTGGATGTCCTGGGAAACCCTTACGGATTTTCTGATTCCATATTCGAATCCTGCGGCATAAGCGACAGTATCTCGTCGTCTTTCGACGATCCCTTCGATCACGGGTCCTGGACGGGTTTCGACCATGGATCGATGTTCGACGACCTCCATGGTTCAAGCTCCAACGACGACTGGCACTCTACGTCGCGCGATGACTGGTAACGCAGAAGGTGTCGGCTCCAAACAAAGAGCCGACACCCTCGGTGCACGCTGTCAGGCAACTTGCTTGCTGCGGATGCCGACGACAGTGCCAGGCGAGGACTTGAGGCTGTCCAAGTAGTCAGCCCAAGCTTGCATCATCCGCCGCCGCTCCTCGAGATACTTCGCCTGGTTGTAAATGCCGCGGATCCGGTCCTTATCCTTGTGTGCAAGCTGCTTCTCGATAGCGTCCTGCGACCAGCCCTGCTCGTTAAGCGCTGTCGATGCCATGTGGCGAAAACCATGGCCGGTGATCTTCTCCTTCGAGAAGCCCATGCTGCGCAACCCAGCGTTCACTGTTCCGTCCGACATTGGGCGGGATTTGCTTCGCTCCGAGGGAAACACAAACGTGGAACCTCCGGTGAGCGGATGCAAGTCTCGTAGGAGTGCGATTGCCTGCTGCGCCAGCGGCACGATGTGATCACCCGTTTGATTGGAGAGCTTGGCCGCCTGCTTCAGCTTTCGGCGCGCGGGCGGGATCCGCCATTCCGCGGCATCGAAGTTCAACTCGGACCATTCCATGCCCCTTAGGTCTCCCGGCCGACAGAAGAGCATCGGCGCGAGTGCCAGGGCTGTCCTCACTACGAGCCCACCCTCGTAATCATCTATTGCGCGCAGAAGCTCTCCAAATTCCGCGGGATCCGTCAGGCTCGCGTAGTTCTTCGAGACCGGGGTAGCGATTGCGCCTTTCAAATCCGCTGCGACATCGCGCTCTGCGCGGCCGGTCGCAATGGCGTAGCGGAAGGTGGAACTGAGGTACTGACGAACGCGGCGGGCGGTGTCCAACTTGCCCCGCACTTCAAGGCGGCGCAGCGCTGAGAGCAGTTCCGGTGCCTTGATCTCCATGATGGGGCGCGCGCCCAGCCACGGGAATACGTTCTTCTGCAGCCGAAGGAGCACCTTGCTCGAATGCGTGGGCGCCCACTTCGGCGAGAATTTGAGGTGCCATTCTCTGGCGATTGCCTCCAGTGTGTTTTCGCTCGCAACTAAGCGCAGCTGCTTTTCCGTCTTCCGCTTTTGCGCCGGGTTGATGTCTTCCTGCAAGAGACGCTTTGCTTCGATAGCGGATGTGCGCGCTGCAGCCAACGCGACAAGGGGATACGCGCCTAATGCCAGCAGCCCCTCCTTACCGAGAAACCGATACTTGAGACGCCAGAGTTTCGATCCATTCGGGCGAACCTCCAGAAACAAGCCTCCGCCGTCGAACAGCTTTTGAACTTTTCCGGCGAGGGGTTTGGCGTTTTTGCACCGCACATCTGTGAGCGATTGACGCTTCAGCGCCATTGGATGGCCTTTGGGGGTACCGGTACGAGTCTCGGGGTATCGTACTCCCGGCAGTACCCCCACGGAAGGCGGCTCGGCTTTGATCGTCCCGGCCCCTTTCGGAGGCCGGAGGCCGCGGAAAAACTGGGGGATGCTTGATTTGTGGAGCTTCTCGGACCCTTGAGGATCGCCGAGATGGTGGCTATGGGTGGACTCGAACCACCGACCCCAGCATTATGAGTGCTGTGCTCTAACCGGCTGAGCTACATAGCCAAAGGCGCGCATTTTCGGCGCATCGTCTCGTGGTGCGCAGCGACTCGTGCAAGTCTGCGGCAATTTCCCGCAGCGAATACGGCGTTTGAAGTGCACGCGGGAGGGGCGGCGATTCTTCCGGTCGCGGGCCGTGGTGTCAACCACAGGGGCTTCGGCGCCCCGATGGCACCAGTGCGGGCGCGTGGCGCGCTTTTCCCTCGGGCGGTTGTCCGGCTGAACGGCGATGTGAAAGAATCGACACATCTGATTGAGGGGGCTCGACGGATGATCGATCCGGACGGCTATCGCCCGAACGTCGGCATCGTGATCATGCATGCCGATGGACGGTTGTTCTGGGCCAGGCGCATCGCGCGCGACGGCTGGCAATTCCCGCAGGGTGGCATGCGCACCGACGAGACGCCGTTGGAGGCGATGTATCGCGAGCTGGAAGAGGAAACCGGGCTGGCCGAGTCCGACGTCGAGGTGCTCGGCGCGACGGCGGGCTGGTTGCGTTATCGCCTGCCACCGCGGTACCTCCGTCGCCGCGAGAAGCCGGTTTGCCTCGGACAAAAGCAGGTGTGGTTCCTGTTGCGCCTGATCGCGACTGAAGATCGCGTACGGCTCGATGCCTGCGAACATCCCGAGTTCGATTCCTGGAACTGGGTCGACTACTGGTATCCGGTGGACAACGTGGTCGCGTTCAAGCGCGACGTGTACCTGCGCGCGTTGCGGCAACTGGTGGTCAAGGCCGAGCTCGCGTGTTCGCAGGAATTGCGCGAGCCCGACTGGAATATCGTCGTCGCGACGCCGGGGTCGCTGGCCGCAGCGGTCTGAACGGGTCGTTCCGCCCCGCCGCCCAGGCCCAGGTCGGGTTTACAGTGGCTCCAGTTCCCGCGCGTCCGGATGTGGTGAGCGCCGAACCCCGAGACGCTGCGCCGAGCGAGCTCGGCGCCTAAGGGGAGCGTGCGGCAAGCGACGGTCTCGCTCGCCATCGCAGCGCAGCTTGCTGTGGGTTGGGCGACGAGCTTGGGGAAGCTGCGCCGAGCGAGCTCGGCGCCTACGGGAAGGCAAGCAACGGTTTCGCGGGCCGTGTATCAGAACGGTTCTTGGGTCTCAGGCCATTGATTCGGCTCATGATTCGAAGCGCACCGGGCGCCGGGACCCGATCCCCGGATGCCAGCCACGCTCGAAACCGAGCTGACCCGCGCTGTTCAGGGAATCGGCTGGCTAGTTGTTGACAATGATTCGCATTTGCAGTGCAATCGTGGCATGTACGTCTGCATCTGCAACGGCATTACCGATCGCGACATCCGCGAAGCTGCGCAGCGCGGCGCGTCGGACCTGACTGCGCTGCGCATGGCCACCGGCTGCGCGACGCAGTGCGGGTCGTGCGCGGACGAGGCGCAGGCGATCCTCGACGAGCAGCTGCGGGCACCGCACTTCGCGCGCTCGCGCGTCGTGCACCTCCGCATCGTCAGCGCCGCCTGACCTCACCGTACTTGCGGGCACCGCGCTTCGCGCAAGCGTGCGTCCCACCAACTGCGGCTCGTCATAGTCACCTGCACTTGCCATAGGCGCACCCGCACTTGCGGCATCCGCGCTCGTGCCCGCGCCGAGGCCCGAGCGCGGGGAATGCGAAGGATTAGCGTTTCTTCACCGATCCCGGCGATTGCCTACACTCGGCGCCACTCCCGCGTGCGAGCACTTCCATGCAAGGCGATGCCGGCGTCATCGTGCACCTCAACAAGGCGCTCTACAACGAGCTGGTCGCGATCAACCAGTACTTCCTGCATGCGCGGATGTTCCGTCAGTGGGGTTTCCGCAAGCTCGGCGAGCACGAGTACGAGGAATCGATCGACGAGATGAAGCATGCCGACAAGCTGATCGAGCGCGTTCTCATGATCGAGGGGCTGCCGAATCTGCAGAACCTCGGCAAGCTCAGGATCGGCGAAGGCGTGAAGGAGGCACTCGAATGCGACCTCGCACTCGAGCACGAGGCGGTGCCTGATCTCCGCGCCGGCATCGCCCACTGCGAGTCGGTGCAGGACTACACCTCGCGCGAGATCCTCGAAGACATCCTCGAGTCCGAGGAAGAACACATCGACTGGCTGGAAACGCAGCTCGAGCTCATCGCGAAGCTCGGCGAACCGCTGTACCTGCAGAGCCAGCTCGACAAATAGGCGGCGAGGCAGGGCGGGCGTGAGGCCCGTCGCGAGGTCAACTCCGGATCAGGCGTGGCGCAGCGAAAGCAGCCGCGTGAGTTCGATGCTGGCTTCGCCGTAGGCCCGTTCGAGATCGGTGGCCATGTCGGGCGCCGGTCGCGGCAGCCGATTCTGTCGCGCGCTCGTTTCGATCTCGCGGGCGATGCCGGAGAGAATCGTCGCGCCGAGATTGGCGCTCGAGGACTTGAGGATATGCGACGGCGCCACCAGCGCCGCGATGTCGCCGCCATCCGCGGCGGTGCGAACCTGCGCGATGTGCATGGGGGCATCGTGCAGGTACATGCGCACCAGATCGTCGAAGTCGTCGCCCATCATGTCGATCAGGTCGTCGATGATCGCGGTGTCGAGCGCGCTCGATGCGGTCGCATCACGTGCGGGTACCGGCGCGGTGCTGCGCACCTGCGGGGTGGCAGCCGGCGTCGACCGCAAAGGCGCTGCTGCTGCCGGCGGCGGGATGCGTGTCGGCAGCGGGGCAGCCACACCGGGTGCTGTCGCACTCACCCCGGTTGCCGCGTCGAGCGAAACCACTTCGCGGCGCGTGGCCACCACGGTCGTGCGGCCTTCGGAGACGGCGAGCCAGCGATCCAGCATCTGCGCGAGCGCCTTGCGATCGAGCGGCTTGGACAGATAGTCGTCCATGCCCGCCTGCAGGCATTTCTCGCGATCGCCGAGCATCGCGTTCGCCGTCATCGCGACGATCGGCATGCGCGGGAGGCCTTCGCGGGATTCGCGCTCGCGAATGGCGCGCGTGGATGCGTATCCATCCATGACCGGCATCTGGCAATCCATGAGCATCATGAGCGGAGGCGTGGCGAAGCGCATCGCGAACGCCGCCGCGCCGTCCTCCGCGGAATCGACGGTCAGGCCATTCATCGACAGCAGACGCTGCGCCACCTGGCGATTGACCGGGTTGTCCTCGACCAGCAGCACTCTCCGCGTCGTCGCACCCGGCGCTGGCGCTGCCTGTGGAACGTGGGTGGACGCCGGTGCAGGCGGGCGTGCCGCCTCCCGCTGATCCGCGCCGATACCCGGATCGAACGATCCAAACGCGGGCAGGTTGTCGGGACCGGGCAGCGTGGATCGCTGCATGGCAGCGGTCACTTCCACGTCGTGCGCAGGAACGCCGGTCGCGCCGAGCAGTTCCTCGACGTCGCGCAGCGGCGACGGTTCCACCTCGTCCGCATCGAGCGCGGCCCGGAGCCTGCTGGCGTCGAACACCCGGGGATGGATCAGTACCTGGCGATGATCGGCCAGGTCTTCGGGTATTTCGTCGTCCGCCTGCGTCAGCAGCACGATGCGCAGGTGCGCCATCGCAGGGTCGCGGAGCAGCCCGCGCGCCATCGATTGCGCCGTGAGGCGCATCCCGCTCCAGTCGAGAAACACGAACTGGTAACTGCCCGACTGCATGCCGCGCGGGACCTTGAGATTGCCGCCGCGCAGTCGCGACACGGCATCTGCCGAAAGCGTAGTCTGCGTGTGCTGGATGTGGGCTGCCGCGAAGAACGTGGCGAGTTCGCTGATCAGCTGCTGGTCCGAGCAAACCACCAGGGCGCGAGTGCCTTCGACGCCTTTGGCGGGTACGACGATGTCGCCCGATGCCTTCAGCAGCGGCACGCTGAACCAGAACGTCGAGCCTTTCCCCGGAACCGATTTGACACCGATCTCGCCGCGCATCACGTCGACCAGCCGCGCGCAGATCGCAAGTCCCAGCCCGGTACCGCCAAAAACGCGCGTCACCGAGTTGTCGGCCTGGGTGAAGGGCTGGAACAGTCGCGACTGCGCGGCTGTCGATATGCCGATGCCGGTATCGACTATCGCGAATAGCACCTGCGTATGCGTCGCGGTTTCGCCCCGCTGGCTGATCTGGACCACGACGCTGCCGCGTTCGGTGAACTTGACCGCGTTGCTGACGAGATTGGTGAGCAACTGCCGGAGTCGCACCGGATCGCCACGCTGAAGGGGACGCAACTGCGGGTCGAATCGCACGCTCAGCGAAACGCCCTTGGCCTGCGCGGGATGGGCCATCAACTGCGTGACCGAGTCGACCAGCTCCTTCAGGTTGATGCTGACGCTTTCGAGCTCGAGCCGGTTGGCCTCGATCTTCGAGTAGTCGAGGATGTCGTCGACGATCGAAACCAGCTGCTGCGCCGACGCGTAGGCCGTTTCGAGGCACTGGCGCTGGTCCGAGTTGAGCGTGGACGAGAGCACGACATCGATCAGCGGCACGATGCCGTTGAGCGGCGTGCGGATCTCGTGGCTCATGGTGGCAAGGAACTCGCCCTTCGCGAGCGTGGCCGCTTCCGCTTCCTGCTTGGCGAGGCGCAGTTGGTGCTCGATCTCGCGCAGGCGCTCGATCTCGCTGCTCTCGCGCTCGACGGTCGAGGCGGGATCGAGCCCGGAGAACGCGGCGCGCGGTGCGCCGATGTCGATCGCGCTTACGCCCGGCAGGGTGCGCTCGAGCGCACCGAGTCCGTGCCAGACGGCGCCCGCGAGCGCGAGCCCGACAACGACGACGGAGAGGGTGAAGGGCCAGGGCACGCCGATGAGGGCGATGACGGCAGCGGCGATCCCCGCCAGCAAAGCCGCCAGTGTCAGCAGGCGAAGCCGTCGCGCCCGGTCGGAGAAGCTGGAGTGGCCCGGAGCCATCAGCGGCCGCAGCCGCTCATAGCGCGCCGGCCGCGAAATCGAAGTCCATCGTGCGCGCGGCCTGCTGCACGAAGTTGCCTTGCATGAAATCGACGCCGGTCGACCAGAGCAGTGCGGCGGTCGATGCGTCCTCGACCATCGGTGCAATGACGCGCAGTCCCCTCTCTCGCGCGAAGTTCACCAGTTTTTGCAGTTCGTCCCGCCGCCCCGCGTCGCTGCCCGCGCCCTCGACCTGGCTGGCCGCGATCTTGACGTAGTCAAGGCCGAGGCGCTCGGTGATCTGCAGGTGCCCCGGACTTGCCTCGACACCGCTCAGGCACACGCGGCAGCCGAGCAGGCGCACCGCGGTCGCGAAAGCGGCGGCGCTGCCCACGATATCGGCGACGAGCGCGATCTTGAGGTCGAATGCCAGCAGCTCGGGATCGATGCGCCGGGCTTCGAGCATCTGCTGCAGCGACTGCGCGCGCTCCGGGTCCTGCAGCGTCTGCGCGGACTGGCTGACGAAGAGCCGGGCACGACGCAGGTTGCGGCTGCGTTCCTGCAGGATTGCGAGCACGCGCGACAGCACCCAGCGATCGATATCGGCGATGAGTCCTGTCCGCTCTGCCTCCGGAATGAGGTCGGCGGCGAGCAGCATCCTGCCGTCCGGCGCCGTCAGGCGCAGGAGTACCTGGAACTGCTCCTCGGTCTCGCCGCGCAGTGACGCGATCGGCTGGAACACGAGCTGGAACGAGTCGTAGCGGAGCGCATCGCGCAGCAGTTGCGACAGGTCCGAGCCCTGCTTGTCGCTCTCCACCGGGGTGGGCACGAACAGCACGGGCGAGAGTTTCGCGTCGAGCATGGCGCGCGAGGCGGAGCGGTCGGCAGCGTTCAACAGACCGCCGAGATCGGTCCAGCCGAGCGCCAGCGGAACCGCGCCCACCGCCAGTCTCAGCAGTACCGAGTTGCCATCGATCTCGAAGAAATTCCGGGCGACCAGGTCGCGAAGTCCCTCCGCGAATCCGAGTGCGAGCTTCGGATCCGCGGCGGGCTGATAGATGACGTACGTGTCCTCGCCGAACCTCGCCACCAGGTCCCCGCTCGCGGTCTGCGCGCCGAGGAGCGCCCCCGCCTGCGCGATCAGGGCGTCGAACGCGAGCACGCCATGCTTTTCCCG
>JBGTIG010000148.1:0-7265 GCA_041745755.1 Lysobacterales bacterium | reverse complement strand
GCCCGGCTGCTGCTTGCCGCAGTCGAGGCTAGCGGCCGGACGCGCTGCGGCATCGCGCGCGATGCGCAGATCCATAAGGATGCCTTTCGCCGTGTCTTGGCGGGCGAGCGCTCGGCAAGCTTGGGCGAAGCCCTGCGCATTCTGGCCGCGAGCCGCGTTGCTCCACATGCGCACCTGCTGCTGTTCCTCGTCAGCGGCGGCGACCTTGCGATCGAATGGCTGCAATCGGACCTCGCGCAGTTCTTCGAAGACTTCGCCGGCGAGTTGCCACCGGCGCTCGAGCGCGTGCTTGGTAACCAGGTCCACGACGTGAAGCCGCGCTGGGCAAAGGGTACGGCGCATCGTGTCGCACGTCTTCTATCCGACCATATCGATGAGCTCGAACGCAAGGACGTGCTGCTCGATGATGTCTTCGCCACTAACCGTGGAGGCCAGCATGGATGAAGCTGTTAGCAAGGGCACGACCGAGGTGCGCCGGGTTACCCGGCTTATTCGCCTTCCTGAGGTCCGGCATCGTGTCGGACTTGGCCGCTCGACAATCTACCGGTGGGTGGCCGAGGACAAGTTCCCCAAGCCCGTGCAGCTTGGTGGCTATACCGTTGCCTGGGCTGAGGACGAGGTAGAGGCTTGGATCGGAAGCAGGCTGGAGTGACAGAGTCGCCGGACCCACCATCGAGTGTGAGCCGCGCAGACGCGTCGAAAGTGTCTACGTTCCTAGATCAGACTGGCTGAATAGGATGGTAGCGCGCAACCCGTGGGAGAGGTTTTCCAGGCTGAACTTGATATTCAGCAGATCAGCAAACTGGGTAACAATTGCAAGGCCCAGGCCCGTGCCGCCTCGACGACGATTGCGAGACGTGTCCAGTCGCACAAAAGGACGGACGACTTCGCGCAGCTGCTCGGGCGGGATCCCGGGTCCGTCGCTGTCGATTATCAGTCGTGCGCTGTGGTCAAAGCGCTCGAGCCTGATCCTGACGGCGGTGCCGTAGCGCAGCCCGTTGTCGACAAGGTTGTCCATCATGCGTGCAAGCATGGCCGCGTCCGTGATGACGATCAGTGGGTCAAGACGCTCCACTTCGACCAAGTGACCGATCTCCCTGGCGATGCCGTGCTTGGCGTGGACCAACGCAGCCACATCAACGGGATTCAAGCGGGGTTCGATCGCCGCCGTCTCCGCAAGATCGAGCATTTCCGCGACCATATCCGACATTCGCTCAAGATCGGCGACCATCCTTTCGCGAAGCGGCTCGTTGAGCCCCTCCACGCGAACGCGAAGCGCCGTCATGGGCGTGCGCAAATCGTGCGCGACAGCAGCCAGAATCCGCAATTGCTCGCTCGCCGCAGCGACCATGCGATGGTGCATCGACGCGATTGCTTCCGCGACCCGACGGACCTCTCGCGGGCCACGATCCGGCAGGGGACCCAGTGCCCGTAGGTCGGCTGCGGCCGCAACTCCGCCCAGCATCTCGATGGGTGCTGCAATACGCCTTGCGATGAACCAGCCAAGCAAAGCGAGCAGCAAAGAGCCGACGACAAGCCCAAACGAAATGCGCATGCGCCATGTCGCGAGTTCTGGGTCATGTGGCACCGCCCAAATCCAACGGCCATCGGGCCCTCGCCTAGCCGATACAACCAGTGGCAAGAGGGTGTCCGTGCGCAGTTCAGTGCCAGGCCCCGATCGAAGCCTGAAACCGCTCGCGGTGACATCGACCAAGGCTTCGCGGCCATTGATCAGAACCATGCTCTGCCCGAGATCTATCCCCCCTAAGGGCTCGCGTACCCAGACCGCGCGGATCTCATCCGCCGGGCGTCCGAGCTGTCGCGCGATGGCTGCTTCCACCAGCTGCGTGCGCGTCCCTGCCGGAGGGACCGCGGCGAGATGCGTCTCAATTATCTTCGATGTCTTGCCGTCGAGCGCCCAAGTCATTTCATCGACGCTCATGCGCGCTGGCTGCGGCGGGGGGAGCGCAAACACCAGTAGAGCAGCTATGGCAACCGCGATTGCTACCATCGCCAATGCCAGGGCAACGATCTGCTGAAAGATCGAGAGGGGCCTCATTCCGGCTCGATTCTCGCCGTGAAACGATAACCCAGTCCGCGCACGGTCTCGATTACCTCGCCGGCGCCCGAGGCTCGCAGCTTGCGCCGTAGGCGGCTGACCGCAAGGTCTACTGCTCGCTCATACGGTTCCTCTTCCCGAAGAATGGTCAGGTCGAGCAGAATGCCACGCGACAGCAATCGTCCTGGGCGATCTACAAAGGCCGCAAGTAGACGAAACTCATGTGCAGTCAGGGCAACCGGTGTGCCGGCGGTTCTTGTCAGCGTGACGTTCCTGGCGTCGAACCTCAGCCCCGCAAAATGATGTAGTTCCGATTTTTCGGCAGGATGCGCTGCGTTGCGGCGGAGTATCGCCCGTATGCGAGCCAACAGCTCGCGGGGGTCGAAAGGCTTTGGTAGGTAATCTGCCGCTCCTGTCTCCAGACCCGCAATCCGGGCTGCTGTACTCGACAGTGCACTGACGATCAGGACCGGCAGGCCCGACTCGTTGAACCTTCGGCATAATGAGAGTCCGTCCTCGCCCGGCAGCATTATGTCGACGACCGCCAGATCGAAGGTGCGACGTGCAAGTTGCGCGGAGGCATCCTGGCCGTCGTCAGCGGTAGTTACTTCAAATTCGTGTTGCTCCAGGAATTCCGCAACGGCGGCACGAACGCTTGCGTCGTCTTCGACCACCAACACCCGCTTCGGCGCCATCTCCATGCCATTCCTCATGCGAAGGCTCTTTGTCTGCTTTGTGTCAGGTTCCGGTCCCACTCGTCCCAGCAGACACACTGCCGCGACAATCCTTTGGCACGATCCACCAATGATACTGATACGAAATCGAGCGTCCGGTTGAACCGTCTTCTATCTTCATTGCTGATCCTCGGCCTGACCGCTCTGGCCGAGGCGGGCGGTGCGAAGCCGAACGCGAGTTTTGAGGCAGACGCCAACCGCGCGCTGGACGAACTGGCAGTACTGTGTGCGGCAGAAGGCGGGCGGATCTGGGGACAATCGTTGTGTGGACCCACTCTTGTCGTCGACCCACAATCCCGTGCCTATGTAGCGCGCGATCTAGCGGGCAGCCTCGCGGAAGACGGCATTCTCAATTCAGACGTTCCGATAGCGAACACTGCGATCGAGTGGCGAGGGCGCCGCTGGGCGATGATCTTATGGCCACTGCCCGACGACGAAGCGGAGCGCGATCGGCTGATGTTGCACGAAAGCTGGCATCGCCTGCAACCTGACCTTGGCCTGACAGGTACCGATCGGCCGCGCGATCATCTGGACACGTCTGAAGGGCGCACATCGCTGAGGCTTGAACTGCGTGCACTTCGATCCGCGCTGACGGCGTCTAGTCGGTCCGAAACGCAACGCGCAAGCTGTTGGGCTGTGGGAATTCGCGCCGCTCGTTACCGCAACTTCGCCGGGGCCCAGGCAGGCGAAGCAGCGCTGGAAGCAAACGAAGGGCTGGCAGAATACACCGGCTGGGCAGCAGCCGCCCCCATCGATCGTCATGAAATGGCAAGCGCGATCAACCGGCGCGAGGCCGATCGGTCGCACGGCCGGAGCTTTGCGTACCTCACTGGCCCGGCCTATGGCGTGCTGCTCGACCGGCTGCGCCCCGACTGGAGGAGCAAGTTCAAGGACGGATCGGATCTCGGCTCGCTGTTGGCCGAAGCCCTGCCCGCTTCCTGCCAGGGCGACAGGGGCCGTGAGGCGGCCATGATGGCCCTCGGTGAAACTCTAGTGCGCGCCGAGGAGAGTGCCCTTGCCGCAGACCGCGAAACCCAATTGTCGACTTGGCGTGCAGCGCTGGTCGAGGGCCCCGTGGTCATCCTTCCGATGACAGATGCGCAGATTGTGTTCGATCCAGCGAACGTATTTGCTCTGCCTCCTCATGGTAATGTTTATCCCAAGGCCAGCGTAACAGCGTCGTGGGGCCGGCTCCAAGTCTCCAGCGGTGCGCTTGTGGCTACGGACTGGAGTACCGTCACCGTGTCCGGCGGGTCGGTGCAGTCGGGCGGCCGCGTCGCGCGCGGACCGGGATGGATGATCGACCTTTCGCCTGACTGGATGCTCGAGAGGGAGGGGACGCGCTGGATCATAGCCCAGTCCGCGAGCAGCGAAACGACGAGGACCCCGGAATGAAACGACGCGAGTTGCTGTTGCTGGGAGGGCTGGCTGTTGCCGGATGCTCAAGACCGCTGCGAGCTGTAAATCTCGGGGTCCGGGGCGATCTGTATCTGTGTGAAGGCTGCGAGGCAGTCGGCGAACGGAATTTCGCCACACTCCCGAGCGTGGTCAACATTGCTCCCGAGTCAGAGCCTGGTGAACCGCTGGTGCTCACCGGACGAGTGTTCCACCCGGACAAACAAACTGCTGCAGCCGACGTCGTAATTTACGCGCATCACACCGACGCGAACGGGGTATACTCTCGCGGCGTGCCGGGAACTGAATGGAGCATGCGCCACGGGCGTTTGCGCGGGTGGATCAAGACCGATCGGGAAGGCCGCTATACGTTCCGCACGATCAAACCGGCACCCTACCCCGGGCGTGACTTGCCGGCGCACATTCACCTTTTCATCGGCGAGCCCGGCCGCCCTCCCTATTATATCGACGATGTCGTGTTCGCCGGCGAATTCGGGGTCACGCGCGAGTATCTTGCCCGGCAGGAAAGGCGCGGCGGCAGCGGCGTGGTTGCACCGCAACGGACCGACGACGGAACGTTGCTTGTCCGACGCGACATCGTCCTCGAGCGCCATCCCTGATGACGGGCTCTCGGAGCGATGTGAGCGAACGATACAGCACGCCCGCCCGCGTTCTCCACTGGTCAGTTGCCGTCCTGCTGCTAGTGCAATGGTCTTTGGGTTTGGCAGCCGAGAATGAAGGCGACCGGAGCGCGAGCTTTCGGCTGTTGCAGGTCCACTTCCAGCTAGGGACGGTTCTGTATGCAGCCATCCTGCTGCGGGTTGGCTGGCGACTACAGCGCCGCCCTCCATCATCTTCAATCGTCGAACGCCGATGGCGCGCCCGCCTCGCATCGACCGTTCACGGCGCGCTATACCTGCTGATGATTACAATACCGCTCAGCGGATATGTCATCTGGGTCTGGATGGACGCTCCGATGAGCGTTTTCGGTGCGTTTGATCTTCCGCGGGTTTTCACTCCGCCAGACGAAGACGAAACTTGGCGTGCCAACGCTTGGTATATCCATCATTACAGCGCTTACGCGCTAGGTGCGCTCGTAATCATCCATGTTGGCGCCGCTCTCTGGCACCAATTTATCGTTAGGGACGGCCTTATTTCCCGGCGTATGCTTTAAATATCATCGGGTAGGGTAAGTAGGATGGCGGGGCGCTATGAAGAAGCGTGGCCCGCCCAAGCAAAACCGGTCGCCCGCCCCACGCGGATGCGCTCACACCGGCTGAATGGCGCGTGGTCGAAGGGGTCCGGCACGGTCTGTCGAACCCGGCTCTCGCGTCGCGGCTTGGCGTGAGCGCCGATGCCGTCAAGTTTCACGTCAGCAATGTGCTCGGAAAGCTCGGTTTGGCGAGCCGGCTGGAATTGCGCCAGTGGGACGGAGTTAGAAAGGACAGCGCCATGGCGCAGGCCAAACTCGGCCGGGAAAAGGTCGGGCTGGGCCCGATCGGCCAGATATCCCGCTCTTCGACTGATGTAGCCCGGGCAGCGGCATGGTTCAAAGACGTGCTCGCGCTGCCGCACCTTTACACCTTTGGCGACCTGGCCTTCTTCGATTGTGGAGGGGTGCGGCTGATGCTCTCAGCCGGCAAGGCCGCCTCGGAGACGATCCTCTATTTTCGAACCCCTGACATCGGCGCGGAGCACCGCCGTCTGACAGATCTGGGGGTCGAGTTCCTTGCCGCCCCTCATCGTATCCATGTCCACGCCGATGGAAGCGAGGAATGGATGAGCTTCTTCCGCGATATCGATGGGGGCACGCTTGCCCTGATGAGTACTCTGACAGGAGAAAACACATGAAAAGAGGGATCGGCGCCTTTGTGATCGCGCTGGTGATGACGGTGTCGCCGGTTGCCGCGCAGGATGATGGAGTGCTCGCGCCCGGCTTTCACCGGTTGCAGCAAGTAGCGATCACCACAGCCGACATCGATCGTTCAGTCGCTTTCTATCGTGACACGGTCGGAGTCAAACTCATGTTTATAGACAACAATATGGCATTCTTCGACCTCGCCGGGACGAGGCTGGTGGTCGCGCTCGATCGCAAGCGCCAACGTCTCGAAAGACCCTAGACAATCCTTTATCTCGACGTCGACGATTTCGAAGCAACTGTAGAGCGGCTCATGGCACAAGCCATCCCACTCGATGGTCCGGTCGAAACGGTGCAGACAACTGATGGTGGCGCGCTGCGGCTTCAGCAATTTACAGATCCCGATGGGAATGCGCTGGCAGTGATTGGGTTCGTTCCCGCATGGATCATGCGCCCGCTACTTGGCTGAGCCGAGCTTTCGCCTAAAAAACTCGCGTACTCTGTTCCAGCCATCGACAGTGGCGCGCCCGTTGGCGTCAAGATCGGGCGCACGCGGATCACGGGCATCGTTGGTCCAAAGTCGCGTAGGGTAGGTCCCATCGCCGCAGATATCGTGGCCCGCAGTTTCGTAAAGATACAGCTCGGAACGATCACCTGCTCCCGCACTGTCCATCCGTCGGTCGAGTGCGCGAGCCATTGCGCCCGATGCCCATACCGCATCTCGCCCTCCTCCGAGCCATAGGAACGAGGCCCTTGCGCGCTCGACTGGAATTCTCGCGGCCTTGGCTCGTTTGGAATGCTCAGCCCGTTTCGCTTCGTAAAAGGCGGTATTGTTATAATAACCTGTCCGATCCCCTTCCAGCGGCACATAGGGAAGCGGCTTCGCTTTCCAGCTAAAGGACGAGTACTGGGTCGGCGGATCGCCCCATGGATTTGTGCGATTGCGCTCGTCGCCAATGCCGTAACCTTGCCAGACCACGTCGGTCGGCACGCACGCGGCAACAGCTTGGATCCAGGGGAGATATACGGCTGCTGCCTCGGCGTATTCTGCGCCCTTAGAATGGCCGTACAATCCAATGCGCGAGATGTCCGCCTCCGGACGCTTGGCGATCCAATCGCGAACGGCACCAATCAGCTCAATGGGCTGGTTCACATGCGCATTCGGCACACCGTCAAGGCTCTTCAGATCCCAGGCGAAATAGTTCAATGCAAATGCGGC